>JBFYYO010000013.1:0-33835 GCA_041310025.1 Syntrophobacterales bacterium | reverse complement strand
AGATGGCTCGGCAGGCCGGAGATGCGACGACTTGCAGGCCAACATGCCTGCGAGATCCATCCGAATCGCCAGTCGCTTTTTGTCTTGACTCCATGGGAGAAAAGATTAGATTAATTTGACAATTGGTAATAACTCAAAGAGGGGGGCGAAACGGGTTCGACGGGGGTATAGAAACTTAAGCTGCATGCCGAGGTCCTGACTGCTCGTTAAACAGTTGGGAATAAACACAAACGCAGACGATTACGCGTACGCTGTAGCCGCTTAGGCGGCTTCCGTTCCACTGGTTTTCTCCCACGGGGCCAGCTGGAGCGTCGACTCAGTGGGATGGTTCTCAGAAGTTCGCCTGTGCTTCTGAGAATGACATCCAGCAGGCTGGCTGAAGAGGCATCCTGCCCGAGGGGAGACCTCAACGGCGAGACCCAGATCCCGGGATAAGCATGTAGAGGCTTATGTGGAATGCTTTCGGACGCGGGTTCAACTCCCGCCGCCTCCACCATCTGTTATGCAGTAAATTCAAAAAGTTGGGTATTCTGAGCCTTCAGCTTTCACTGTGACTTCGCCCAGTCTCTGTAGTGAAAGTGGAGGCTTTCTTTTTCACAAGCCATTGAAGTCATTGCCAAAATATCCCAAATCTTGTCCCCGTCCTCTTCGAGCCCCTCAACGTCGTTCCGTAGACTTCGTAGGCCATTTTCTTGGAGCCGTGTCCCATGCCAGGCAATTTGGCAAACTCATTGATTTTCAAAGAGAGATTTTTTCGAAGGAATCTCATTTCTGCACCGGAGAGGATCATCGGCTTGAGCAGGATACTTTCGCAGATGGATCTCATCAATTCGATGGAGTGAGGGAACGATTACCAGGACTCGACCTTCATGATGTGCTGTGGCAAGGATTTCCTAATCTACCAGGGTCTTCTTCCCAGTCTCCTGTCCACAAAACGTCATGACCAGCAGATCGAATATCCCCTATGGCACCACCCCACACGCAAGGATCCAAAGGACTCTCACGTGCCAGTCTCCATCAGGAGGGGTTCAACCCGTTCATGTCCAACGAGTCTACGGGCGTACACAAGGCAGGCCTGGATGTCCTCTGGCTCCAACCACGGGTAGCCTTCGAGGATGTTTTCAACGCTGTCGCCAGCCGCAAGCATGCCGAGAACATGCTCAACCGCAAGCCGCCGTCCTCTGATGATCGGTTTACCACCAAATATCCTGGGGTTAACCGTGATGCGATCCAACAGTTTTTCTTCGTCCATCATCTCGCTGCCCAGCCTAGATCGAAATCCAGAATCCATCTGTTCAGATAACACAGCCCCTCGACACCATGTTACCTCATTTCGGAGTACGTTCCATGCCCTTTCTCAAGCCAGCATCAGGATTCCCCACTCAGATCCGGAAGAAAGCTCAGGGGAAGGTCAGGCGATGAGGTGATCCACCGCGCATTGGGCAACCGGGTCACCGTCGAGAGCATTTCGGTGGCCGGCATCGGCTATCTTCGGACCGAGGACCGGGATGCCATCCCCCAGGCAGCCGAGTTTCTGGTGACGGAAGAAAACATGCATACGGCCATCGTCTACGGAATCTTGGCCGGTCCCGATCGCGAAGAGGCCCTGCTCGGCTCCATGCGCACCCTGAAGATCACCCTCGACCCCGACGAGTTCCTCAAGGAAGTCCTGGGCAGGGATACGACGGGGGGCTTCTACGGCGGCGGGAAGATGACGGCAGGCGGATTCCAGATCCCCATGAGATTCCTTTCAGGCGGGGAAAGCGAGGAGTTCCTGAAGCAGAAATGGGAAGTCTTCGATGCCCAGATCAAGCAGAGAATCTTTGCCAGGATCGGAGTGAAGCGGGAGCTGAGCGGCCCACCCAGGGGCTCCTGATTCCCTGCGAATGTTCAGAGCTCGCTCATATCGTCAAATCGTCAACCCCGCGAAGGCGGGGGTCCCGAAGTACTTGAAAAACCAGGATTCCGGCCTTCGCAGGAATGACGACAGGCCGAGCCTGGTCGGCCTGGAGATGACCCGTCACTTTTCCAGGAGCCCGATGATGGCTCGCAGAAAAGCCGGGAGATCGCCGGGCTTTCGTGATGTCACCAGATGGCCGTCCACCACCACCTCACGGTCCACGAAGGTCGCCCCGGCATTGACCAGGTCATCCTGGATGGCAAAAAAGCCGGTGACGGTTTTCCCTTTCACCACCCCTGCTGAAATGAGCATCCAGCCGGCGTGGCAAATCCCCGCAACGATCCTGCCCTTTTGATGGGCTGCAGCCAGAAAATCCACCATGCTCCGCTCGCGCCGCATCATGTCGGGGGCATAGCCTCCCGGAACGACAACGGCATCGAAGGCATCACCGACCGCTTCCCGGGAGGAAGCGTCCGAGCGCAGCGGGTACCCATGCTTCCCATGGTAGACGGTGTCCTTCTCGGGACCCACGACGACCACTTCCGCCCCCTCCTCCCGCAGTCGCAGAATGGGATACCAACCTTCCAGATCCTCGTAGAGGTTCTCCACCAAAACGGCAACGCGCTTCCCTTTGAGCCTCATGTTGTCTCCTTTCCTCACTCCCCATCCCACGCCGGCCTTCACCTGCGACCTCTCACAGCGAAGGGCTCGGCGGCCGGATCGCCACAATGACGGAGCGACTGCATTGGTGAGTTCTGTGGTCCTTCAAACCGCTCCGAAGCCGATGGCAAGTCCCATCACTACAGAAAAGTAAGCACGTGGTGCGCTTGAGGCACCTTTAACCCGCTTTTCCCTCCTCGTCGCACGGCAATGCTGTTGAAATAAGCTCACTGATCTGGCAGGGTCGGGTGCCATGGGCCAAGCGGAGCTTGCCCATGCGAGCTTGCCTGAGCACGGGCAGGCTCCGCTCAGTACATCTCCACAGAATTGAATGACCCGTTATGTCGTCATTCCCGCGTGTCCCTGGCGGGAATCCAGAGGCCTTCAAATCCCTGGATCCCCGCCAAGAGCATGCGGGGATTACGTGCTTATTCAATGGACACTTTATTCTGTGGATGTGTACTTAGCCCGTGCCACCCATTGATTGAACAGCTTTGTCGTCGCACGGCGGCCTCGGCAGGCGGAGAAACGACGTTTGAACGAGATCGACCTTGCATGAGCCCCAATTTCCATTAGCTTGGAGAGTGAGGTCGCATGAAGGGGACCGCGGACACCGTTCCGTATGATGTTGCAACAGGGGGGTTGGACCTTGAATGCGAGGTTCCCTCAAACGAGGGCTTGTTCCCAGGACCTGGCAGTCGCGATGCTGAAACTGTGCCCCTCCGGGGCGATGAGAGAGAAGGGGGTAGGATGTGGGATCTGGATGAACTGAAAAACCGCAGGGATATCGTCGAAGCGATCAACTGGGAGATGACCCCGGAATCAGCCATCGAGACTTACCTCGAATGGGGCACGGGATGGTCGCGGAAGGATAGTTACATGAGCCATTCCGATCAGGAGTCCTATTATTTTGTCATCTATGACTGGGAAACTCCGCTCGCGGTCACACTCATTCGCCGGGATGTGCGGGAGGTCGATGAACTGGCCAGGATCCGGGCCCCCGAGGAGCTGATCCGGTCGAGCATCCATGAGGGAGGCCGCAAGCCCGGCGTAGGCGTATATGCCATCAACGCCCCCCTGAAGAGCTGGCTCAAGGAGGCGCTCAATTGCTGACGCGACACCACGACGCCACATGAACCTCCGGAAGAGCGTGAACGACGGGTCCGGTCGACCCGAAGGAGGGTGTTGTGCCACGAGGAACAAATTCATGGCCTTGAGTGTGCAAATCTGCTAATTAAGCGGGGTGCGAGCTGAAGTCCCGCTGGGCGGGTTTGGGATCCATGGCGAGCGGGTCTCCAGGCTGCTTTCGATTTTTCGAGCGCATCTTCAAGCCGACAGAAACGGGTTGAGCCTTTCCGACCGGTTTTGTCTGAATCGTTGTTGCACGGGCCTGGACCTTTTGTGGCTCTGCGAACCATCGAGTTGTGGAAATGAAAGACCCTTCAGAATGTCCGGGCCGTCCTCAAGATGCTCCGGGGATTGGACCGCAACAAACTCCATCGAGATCCACACCACTCCCGCCTGCGTCATTGCTTTTGGCTGCGGTTTCCCTCCTCGCTGTCTTGTTTGCTGTACTCCGGCCTTCATGGCTCCTTGAGCAGGAATGGCCCCCCTGGGTCCTCGCCATCGTGGCGGGTGCGGCGGTGGGGGCCCTGGGGTTCCAGATCTGCACCAGGACGCGGCGGGAGGCGCCCCGCGGTTCTTCAGGCAATGGGAAGGATGGAGTGGCTGAAGGAGAGGCCGCGCAGTTCGAATGCGGCACAGGCGAGCCGCAGCGGGAGGCAGACGGCAGCGGCATCGGGATCGCGGCGGAGATCCTCGCAAACGATAAGGACCTGGTGAACAACCTGATCGAGACTGCCCAGGCCATGATCCTCATTGTGGACCCGGCAGGCAGGGTGCGCCTCGTCAACCGACTCTTCGAGCAGGCGACCGGCTACAGCCTTGGGGAGCTGCAGGGGACCAGCTGGTTGGAAACCCTGGTCCCCGAGGCTGAACGAAAGCCCGCCTCAGACCTTTTTCAGCAGGTTCGTGACACGCCTGAAGTTGTCAACCATATCGGTCCGGTCATCACCCGAGACGGATCCTTGCGCCAGTTCAGCTGGCGTTGGAAGGCCCTCGTGCGACCGGACGGGTCGGCTCGCGCATTCCTGGGCCTGGCAATGGACCTCTCCGAGCGTGAAGGCATGCAGGACGCGCTGCGCAAGAGCGAGGAAAGGTACCGGGCCATCGTGGAGGATCAAACCGAGCTCATCTCCCGGTTCAAGCCGGACGGAACTCTCACCTTTGTCAACGGCGCCTACTGCCGTTACTTCGGAGAGAAGCCCGAGCTTCTTCTCGGCCACAAATTCTGGCACCATGTCCCGAAGCACGAGCAGGAGCGGCTCATGAAGCACATTGCCTGCCTGGATCGGGACAACCCGGTTTCCACCATCGAGCATCCCGTGAAAACACCGGCGGGAGTCCGCTGGCAGCAGTGGACGGACCGGGCCATCTTCGACGAGGAAGGCAGGATCGTCGAACTGCAGGCCGTCGGCCGCGACATCACCGAGCGAAAACGCGTGGAGCAGGCCCTCGCGTCGGAACGCTCGCGGCTCTACTCGGTACTGGACAGTCTCCCGGTGTTCGTCTTCCTCCACTCGGCAGACTATGCCATTCGCTTCGCCAACCGCTGCTTTGTGCGAACCTTCGGAGAAGGGACGGGACGCCGCTGCTATTCCGCGCTGCAGAATCGCTCCGAGCCCTGCCCCGAGTGCCGCTCGAGGGAGGTGTTTCTGGAACAGCGGCCACAGAACTGGGAATGGATGATCGTCAGGATTGGACGCACCTATCGAATGTACAGCTACCCGTTCACCGATGCGGACGACACGCCGCTCATCCTGCAGCTCGGAATCGATATCACGGATCAGAAACGCAACGAGCTGGACCTGCGGCAGTCGGAGGCTCGACTGCGGGTGCTCTCCGCCCGCCTGCTCAGCGCACAGGAGGAAGAGCGCCAGCGCATCGCGGCGGAGCTGCATGACAGCATCGGCTCATCGCTCACGGGAATCGCGGTCTTTCTCCAGTCCATCCTCCTCAGAACCGACGAAGGCCCACCCCCGACGAATGCCATCCAGCAGCTGATCAACGTGACGGAGAACACCATCCAGGAAGCGCGCCGGATCATGTCGGATCTTCGCCCTTCCATGCTGGACGACCTGGGAATCCTGAAAACCCTGGATTGGTTCTGCAGGGAGTTCCAGCAGCTCCACCCGGGCATCCATATCGAACGGGCGATCGAGATCGCAGAGGATGAAATCCCGGATCCTCTCAAGATCATCATTTTCCGCCTGGTTCAGGAGGCGCTCCACAACATTGCCAAGCACAGCCGTGCCGAGTACGTCACTCTCGCTTTGGGCGGTTCCGAGGAGATGATCACACTCGTCGTCGAGGACAATGGCGATGGATTCGCAACCCAGGGCGCTCCCTGGGATGAATCTCTGCGAAGGGGCCTCGGCCTGACGAGCATGAGGGAGCGCACGGAGCTCTCGGGTGGGCGTTTCACGCTGGAATCGACCGTTGGGGAGGGGACAATCGTCAAGGCCGAATGGCCGAAATCCCCCTCCGACGATTCGAAGAGGTGATCCCTTGGTCAGGGTCGGGGAGGCGGGAGCGAGCCCATCACTCCCGAAACGAACTCATTTCTGGCCTGGGGATCGGTGATCACCAGCCCGACAATCTCATCCAGACCATCCATGATCTGCTTGACCGCCGCGTCGGCCCGCTCGGGATTCTGCTGATTGGCGGACTGAAACTGAAGCCAGATGATCCTGGTGAGCATCAATGCCAGCTCGGAGGTCTGGCCCTGGACCGCCGCCATCTGGTCCCTCGCCTGCTCGGCGCGAGCCACCAACTCCTTCAGAGCCTGTTCCTTCTCCTTCAGCTCGGTTTCCAGGGAACGTGTGGAGTCCAGAACGGCTTCTATGTTCTTCTTCTGGGACTCCAGCCGGCCGGTGAGATCCGCATGCGCAGCCAGCAGGTCTGAAAGCTCCTTTTTCTGCTTCTCAACTTCATTCCGCAGTTCCTGGGTCGCCTCTTCCCGTATCTTGACCACTTGATCCTGGTAGACCTGGAGCCCGGGCACCTCGAAGCGCAGCCGCTCCAGCCAGTCGTAGTTGGCGATGACAAGCCCGGAAAGGAGGGAAAAGGTCAGCAGGACTGCCGTCACGAAGGCGTGGATTCTCTGGGTTCCGGCCAGGTAGAACGTGAAGCCCGCCATCATGAAAAACACCGCAAGACCGACAAGCAGTTTCATTGTCTCATCCATGTCGTGAAAGCCTGAAAAGCTTCAAATAAACCGGTCACAGGGCTACAGGCCAACGCTCGCATCACCCCCAATGCCGGAGTGAGCCGGGATCAAGGAAGCATACCAAACTGCTCCGGGATTCCGTTAATCTTTTTCGACTTTTGACGCCTTCCATGCAGAGGGTATCCAGGAAAGGGCGAACGGGGGATCGGAATGAAGAGGTCGTGGATGTCTGCGATCTGGAACGTTTCGGCGGTCTCGCCAGCGGACAGCTTCCCGGCGGCAAGCAGCGCATCGCCATCGCCTGACCTGACGTGAGCCCCGGCAGCGCGGAGGACCCCAATGTGCCTCCTTTCACGTCCGGCGGACTTCTGAATCGGGAGGGCGCCGGCCACGGGGAGTGCCATAATGGCTCCATATGCCATCTTGTGATCCGCTCTGTTCCTCTGAATCCCGTGATCTCTTCGGGAAATGTTGCACAAGGGTGCTTCCCCGGCCTCCATTTTCGTGTTCGTTTCTCGGGAATTCTGTGCTAAGTATCCGGATCCTGTGAGGTGTGACGTGCACTGTGCAAACTGGGCCTCGACTTTTGACATTGCGGCAATTCGCCATCCTGTGGCAAAGGAGGTGCAATGGAAGATCGTTTTGTGGTAAAAAAAGAAGTTGTGATTCTGGACCGCCAGAACAGTCTGGCGTGGCAGCGCAAGGCATCCGAAGAGCCTATGGTCTGGAAGGACGGCTTCGCGTATATTGATGGTTTGAACGAAGCCCATTTTGCGGGTTTTGACGACTGGCGGTATCCCACCAGGGAGGAGCTCGCCATGCTCATTCTGCCCGAGGAAGACCGCAACAGCGGGCTTTACATCGATCCGCTCTTCAGCAGCCAGAGGAATTGCTGGACGTCAACGGAAGCGGGCCACCACAAGGCCTGTTATGTCGATTTCTATTATGGTGATGTCTACATCATCGAAGAAAACTATGCCAATCACTACATCCGGGCCGTGCGCACCCAGCAATGAGAAGGCTCGCCCATCGACGCAAGACGGATCCCGGCATACGCCATGGATGGCGGCAGGATCATCTTTTCAGGTGGTCCTCTACCAGCCGGAGATTCCGCAGAACACGGGAAACATTGCCAGGACATGTGCGGCAACCCACACGCCGCTTCACCTCATCGAACCCCTGGGGTTTCGGCTGACCGACCGTCATCTGAAAAGGGCCGGCCTGGATTACTGGCCTTCGGTCGCCATGAGGGTTCACGGTGATCTCGAGAGTCTTCATAGAGCGCTGCCGCCCGGTCGATGCGTTTTCTTTTCGGCACATGCCCAAAAGTCGCTTTTCGATTTCTGTTTTGAGCCCGGGGACCGCCTCTTTTTCGGGTCTGAAACCAGCGGATTGCCCCCGTCGCTTTTGAGTGGAGCCGAGGAGGCCATGATCAAGATTCCCATAGATCGATCCAGGGTGCGAAGCCTCAACCTGGCGACGACCGTCGGCGTAGCTCTCTTTGAGGCCCTGCGACAGACGATGGCCAGAAGATACAACCTTCTCCCATCTTTTCCTGTGGACGGGTGATCCATCCCTCGACCCGGAAGACGGAGACAATCGGTATTCTCTGTGGCATTCAACCTCCTGCCCCATCTGGATAAATACATGGAGAAAACAGTCACTCGAGAAGGCGTGAAGGCAAAGCTTTACGAACTGTGCCCGGACCTGGATTCGATGGGCATTTACCCGATTGTCCTCGGAAAGGGCCATCGGTATTGAGTGGTGTTGTTCGAGAGCAGGGACTGCTCTCAGAGAAGACCGCCTTTGAGCTCCTTCCGCATCCGACTGCGGGATGGGGAGCCAGACATCCTTTCGACGAGCCCGGTTTGGGAGCGGGATTTGCATAGCGCCATCGGGGAGGCCAGGAAGAAGATGGCTTGCACAACCAAAGCCAGACGGGCTTCCTCAAAATCGACGCGAGAGAATGGAGATGGAGTAAGTGGCAGACATCGAATGGAAGGGGGCCGTGTGGAGAGCTGCTTACGGTAGCCTTTCTGTCAAGGAATTGTTGACCATCCTCAAGGGCTTCGGCCCCATGGAAACACTGGCATTTGAAAAGACGGGATGCTGCAAAGGTGAGATCAGCATTTCTCTGTCCGGTGAAGGGAAGAAGGAAATCACCCTTTATCATCTTGAAGTGCTCGGACCCAGAAGAAAGGGCACCGGTCGAGCGGCGATTCAATGGCTCCGAAGCCTGTTCAAGGGTGAACTGTTCGTAGAGGACCCGGGGTTCATCATGGTCAAGGGTGCCAACCGGGAGAGCCTGCTGTTCTGGGTCCGGATGTTCCGGGAGGGCCTGATCGATGCCCTCGACGCCGATACCATCGAGCTTCACCCGCACATGAGCGATCAGGAGCTGCTCAGGCTGGAATCCGAGATTCTTGATGCGCCGGGCGGGAGTGGCGCTTCCACTTGCCTTCAATGAGAGCCAGGGACAAAGTCAAGACGGCAGCCGAAGTGGCAGGGATCTGCCGGTTGCTGCGCGGTGAACGGACTGTTCGGGTGGTGTTCACCAACGGCTGCTTCGACCTGCTGCACCTGGGGCATCTTCGCTACCTGGAGGAAGCCCGGGCGCTGGGAGACCTGCTGGTTGTGGGAGTCAACAGCGATTCGTCCGTCCGCGAGATCAAGGGGGCTCTGCGCCCCATCCAGGGAGAGGACGAGCGGAGTGAGCTCCTGGCAGGACTCCACTGCGTGGATTACACGATCATCTTCGACACCCCCGATCCCCTCACTTTGATCGAGTTGATTCAGCCCGACGTTCTGGTCAAGGGAGCCGACTGGCCTGAAGATCAGATCGTCGGTGCCGAGGTGGTCAAGAAGACGGGAGGGCGGGTGGCGAGGATCGCATTGACTCCCCGGCGATCGACCACTTCCATCGTCGAAAGGGTGATCGAACGTTACGGGGGAGGCGCCCGCGGTCGAAGCCGTGGGGTTGCCGAGGACTGAAACGCCAGGGGCTCATTCGTGAGTTTTTCCGGCCGCCGCGCTCGCCCTTTGGGGCCAACCTCAGCGGCGAGAATCAAGCCACGCCCAGGCAAGATCTTGAGTTTGAAGCATGAGACCTGGGACTTGAATCTTTCACCTGAATGAACAGGAGTGAACGCTTTGGCACCTCCCAAAGTCAAGACAGCGAAGCCAACCGTTCAGCCCGCGCTGGCAGACCAGGGCATGCCGGCTCAGGTCCGTGAGTGGCTCGAGGCGAATCGGAATCTGATCGGCGGATTCATTGCGGGAGTTCTCATCCTCTTCTTGATCGCCCTTGGAGTGCAAAGCTATTTAAAAGGCCAGGAATCGCGGGCCCAGGAGCGGTATGCTCAGTTGATGCGGCAATGGCCCAAGGATTTCAGCACCGCTGACGATCAGACTCTGGAAAAGCTCATCCCCGACCTTCAGAAATTCCTCCAGGAGCATGATGGGAGGGAGGCGGCGTGGCTGGGGCGCCTGGATCTGGCGCGAGTGTTCTACCAGATGCGGCGGCATGAGGATGCTCTGGCCCAGAACCAGATAGTACTGGATGGCACTTCGGACCCCATTCTGCGCAACATGGCACACTATCAAGCGGCGGTCACTTTGCAGGCCCTGGGCAGACCAGATCAGGCGATAGTTCAATGGAACGCCGTTAAGGGGGAACCTTCCCTCGTTTCCGAAAGGGAGCTGAACTGGTATCTGGCAAGCCTTTACGTCGAGAGGAAAGACCATCCCAAGGCCGTCGAGCACCTCGAGCTTGCCATCAAGGCCGACGGGGACTATCCGACCAACCAGCTGCTGGAAGATCAACTGGCGGGCCAGAAAGCCGCAGCATCCCAAGGGTCGTGACGTTGGCCTCCGGGGGAGCTTCGAGACCGATTCCTGTCAAGACAATTTCCTTGACACCGCCCCAAGATTTGGCTATTCAGCGAACACTTGACCAAACCCGTTTGTGAGGATCCGTTTCGTGAACAGTTTCTTTTATTTTAGCGGTTTACGCTTTTGCAGCGGGTTGCTCTTTTCGAGGCCCGCTCATGGGGTGTTGAATTAGCCCGAGCTGAGACGCGAGCGCACTGAACCATGGGGGGGCCGAAAAAGCGGAGCCCATGGTATGATGTTTCGAGGCTGTGGATTCCGCCCACAGCTTTTTTTTTGTTCAGATGAAGCTTCTGGATCAGGAGGTCTTTTGGGGTCATGATGTTCAATGTTGAGTTCGAAACGCTTCCCAGGGAGGCGCTGGAAGCCATACAGCTTCGTCGCCTGCAGGCTGTTATTGAACGCGTTTACGCCACGGTGCCCTTTTATCGAAAGAAATTTGACGAGATCGGCCTGGCGCCTTCGGCCATCAGGAGCCTGGATGATCTGGCCCGCGTTCCGTTCACGACCAAGCAGGACCTTCGGGACAACTATCCCTTCGGGATGTTTGCGGTCCCCATGGACAACGTGGTGCGCATCCACGCCTCTTCAGGGACAACGGGGAAGCCCACCGTGGTCGGGTACACCTCACGGGACATTGCGACCTGGTCGGAGCTCATGGCGCGGGCGCTGGCGGCGGGCGGTGCCACGCGCGGCGACATCATCCACAACGCCTACGGATACGGCCTCTTCACCGGCGGCCTGGGCGTCCATTACGGGGCCGAGCGGCTGGGGGCTTCGGTGATTCCCATCTCGGGGGGCAACACCAAGCGGCAGATCATGATCATGACGGACTTCGGGCCGACGCTGCTCACCTGCACCCCCTCCTACGCCCTGCATCTGGCCGAAGTGGCCGCCGAAATGGGAGTCGATTTCCAGAAACTGCGGTTCAAGGCGGGGATATTCGGGGCTGAGCCCTGGTCCGAGCAGATGCGCCATGAAATTGAACAGAAGCTGCACCTGGACGCCATTGACATTTACGGTCTCAGCGAAGTGATGGGACCCGGGGTCTCCATCGAATGCATCGAGGCCAAAAAGGGTCTCCACGTGTTCGAGGATCACTTCATCCCCGAAATCATCAACGCCGAAACCGGAGAGGTGCTGCCTCCGGGCTCCACGGGGGAGCTCGTTTTCACCTCGCTCACCAAGGAAGCCTTTCCGGTCATCCGCTATCGCACCCGCGACATCACCTCTCTGAATCCGGAGCCTTGTATATGCGGCCGGACGCACATCCGGATGAACCGGGTGAGCGGACGCACCGACGACATGCTGATCATCCGCGGGGTCAACGTGTTCCCGTCGCAGATCGAAAGCGTTCTCATGGAAATCGAGGAGGTGGAGCCTCACTATCAGCTCATCGTCGACCGGGAGGGCAACCTGGATATGCTCACGGTTCTGGTCGAGGTCGGCGAGCACGCCTTTTCGGATGAAGTGCGGGTGCTCCAGAGCCTCGAGAAGAAAATCTCGAAGAATATCAAAGAATACCTCGGCGTTTCTGTGAAGACCAAACTGGTTGAGCCCAAGACCATAGCCCGGAGTGAAGGGAAGGCTCAGCGGGTGATCGACAACCGCAAGATTTAGCTCGAGGATGGACACAGGAGGAGAACATGCGGGTCGAACAGATTTCGGTATTTCTCGAAAACAAGGCGGGGCGCCTGGCCGAAGTGGCCAGGATTCTCTCCGATACGGGCATCAATATCAGGGCTCTCTCTCTGGCGGACACGTCGGACTTTGGCATCCTGCGCCTGATTGTCAACGACAACGCGCGGGCCAAGGAGGCTTTGAAGCAACAGGGATTCACCGTCGGCAAGACCGACGTGGTCGCCGTGGAGGTGGAAGACCGTCCCGGCGGTCTGCACAAGATTCTGGATATCCTTCACAGAGCCAATGTGAACGTGGAGTATATGTACGCTTTTGTGCAGCAGAGCGGGAGCAACGCGGTGATCATCTTCAGGTTCGACAACCTGGATGAGGCGGTGAAGGTTCTGCAGGCCAATGGGGTGACGGTCATCGAGGGGGACAGGCTTTACGCCATGTGATCGTGTTCTCTGCAGTTGGCCGTGAGTGTCGGGTGGTGTCACTGTTCAGGAAGGGGGAAAAGCATGAAGTGCAGGATGAAGGTTTTGGCCTTGGTGATGGTGCAGCTCGCAGCCGTCATGAGCTTTTCGTTGCCCAGCTGTCTCGCCGAAGAGACCTACAAGATCGGAGGCCTTTTTTCAGTGACCGGCCCGACCTCTTTTCTCGGTGATCCCGAGAAGAAGAGCCTCCAGATGGCCATTGACGAAATCAATGCCAAGGGAGGGATCGACGGCCGCAAACTGGAAGCGGTGATCCGGGACACGGAGGGGATGCCGGACAAAGCGGTTCTGGGAGCCAACGAGTTGATCAGCAACGAAAAGGTTCTGGCCATCATCGGCCCCAGCCTGACCCAGACGACGCTCCCCCTGGTGCCACTGGCCGAAAGCAACAAAGTCCCCCTCATCAGCTGCGCCGCGGGAATCGAGATCACGGAGCCGGTGAAGCCCTATGTGTTCAAAACAGCGCAAAATGACGTTCTGGCGGTCGCGACCATATACGACCACATGAAGAAGAATAATATCAAGAAGGTCGGTATCCTGACCGTCGAAAACAGCTTCGGCGAGAGCGGCAAGAAGCAGCTCATGAGCCAGGCCGCCCAGTTCGGGATCGAAGTGGTCCAGGCGGAGTCCTTCGGGGGAAAAGATACGGACATGACGGCTCAGCTCACCAAGATCCGGGCCGCCAAGCCCGATGCGATCATCGCCTGGGGAACGAATCCGGGGCCTGCCGTGGTCGCACGCAATGCTCAGCAGCTCAACATCAAGACCCCTTTGTACCAGAGCCACGGGGTGGCTTCGCCCAAATTCATCGAGCTGGCCCAGGACGCTGCTGAAGGTATCTTCTTGCCCACGGGCAAGATCCTTGTGGCCGATCAGCTGCCGGATTCGGATCCCCAGAAGCCTGTCCTGAAGAGCTACATCGAGCAGTTCGAGAAAGAGTTCAAGATGCCTGTTTCCGGTTTTGGGGGCTACGCCTACGACGCCATGCACATGCTGGCCAAAGCCATGAAGGGAACGGGCGGCGATCGGGAGAAGATACGGGCCAATCTCGAGAAAATCGCGGGACACGTCGGGATCAGCGGGACGTTCAACTTCTCGCCGACGGACCACAACGGATTGAGCCAGGATGCCTTCGTGATGGTGCAGATCAAAGACGGGAAATGGAAGCTGCTCGGTGACTGAGGTCGGAGGTCGGAAAACTGAATTCCCGGACTTGAAACCTGAGACTCGAAGAACGAAACCAATTCCATGCAGGAACTGCTTCAGTATCTTTTTTCGGGGTTGACCAGCGGGGCCATCTATGCCGTGATCGCGCTGGGGTTCACCATGCTTTACAACGCCACGGGGCTGATCAATTTCGCCCAGGGCGAGTTTGTGATGCTGGGGGCCTTGAGCCTCGTCTCCCTGTGGAAGGGGTTTGAGCTGCCACTGGCCGTAGCGTTTGCCGGGTCGGTGGCGGGAGTGGCGGCCGTCGGCATTCTCATGGAGCGGCTGGCCATTGGCAGCGTGCGCAAGCCTCACCCCATTGTCCTGGTCATCATCACCGTGGGGGCCTCGATCCTCTTTCGAGGGGTCGCCATGATGATCTGGGGCAAAGACGCTCACAGCGTGGGAACCTTCTCCAAGCACGCTCCCATAGAGATTGGCGGGGCCGTGCTCCTTCCCCAGAGTGTCTGGATCCTGGTCATCGTCCTGCTGGTGGTGGCCTGCCTGCAGTTCTTCTATCGGAAGACGCTGACGGGCAAGGCCATGGAGGCCTGCGCCATCAGCAAGAAAGCGGCGGCGCTCCTGGGGATCGGCACCGAGCGCATGACGCTCCTGGCCTTTGCCGTCAGCGCTGCCATGGGGGCGCTGGGAGGCATCCTGATTGCCCCCATCACCATGAGCAGCTACGACATGGGAACGATGCTCGGGCTCAAGGGCTTTTGCGCCGCCATGCTGGGTGGTCTGGGCACATCCTGGGGGGCGGTCCTGGGCGGCCTCCTGCTGGGAGTCCTGGAGGCCCTGGGTGTGGGCTTCGTTTCTTCGAGTCTCAAGGACGCCATCGCCTTCCTGCTGCTGCTCCTGATCCTTTACATGAGACCCAGCGGAATCCTGGGAAAGAGAGCTGTTCACCGTTTCTGATGCGCAGAAGAGACCGGGGCCGATTGGCTCTCGGGATGGACCCGCTCGCCTCATCGGGTCGGAAGAAGGCCTGCCTGGCATCCCCGGAGCAGGCACGCCCGATTGGGGCGCCAGGCAGCCTTTGCAGTTGCAGCTGCTGCCGCGACCAGAGACCAGAAACCAATATCCAACCGTCATCTGCAGGCAAAAGCGCCGACATGAAGAATCTCTGCCTCGGGGCAGCCGTTGTGGCGGCCGGGCTGCTCATCAGCAATCCCTATCATCTGCAGGTGCTGACGTTCATCGGCATCTACACGCTGCTGACTCTCGGGTTGAACATGCTCATGGGGTATGCGGGGCAGATTTCCCTGGGACATGCAGCCTTTTATGGGCTGGGGGCCTATTCCACGGGCATCCTGACGGTTCACTTCGGGTGGTCGCCCTGGCTGACCTTGCCGGCTTCGATTCTGCTGACGGCTGCTGTGGCTTATCTGGTGGCCCTCCCCATTCTGAAGCTCCATGGATACTATCTGGGCATGGGCACGCTGGGCTTTGGGATGATCGTCTTCATATTCTTTCGGGAATGGAGCCGATTCACGGGTGGAGACTCGGGGCTGGTTGGAATCCCTGCTCTCGCCCTGGGGCCTGTTGACCTGAGCTCCCGCACAGCCTACTTCTTCCTGGTCTGGGGAACGGTGCTCGCCGGTTTCGAGGTGTGCGGCCGGATCGTCAACTCGCGGGTTGGACGCGCTCTGCGGGCCATCCATGACAGCGAGCAGGCGGCGGCGGCCATGGGGATCGACACGAGCCGCATGAAGGTGCACGTGTTCGTTTTGAGCGCCGTCTTCGCCGCTGTTGCGGGCTTTCTTTACGCTCACATGATCAACTTCATCAGCCCCAACTCCTTCGATTTCATGACGTCGGTCCGCATGGTCACGATGGTCGTCATCGGTGGAATGGCCAGCATCTGGGGATCGGTCCTCGGAGCATCGGTGATCACTCTGCTCCCCCAATGGCTTCATGTCTTCATGGACTATGAAATGCTCGTCTACGGATTGATCCTCATGCTGATCATGATCTTCATCCCCCAGGGGCTCGTCCGGGGAATCACAGAGCTCTATGAGCGCTCCAGAACCAGGTGACACCGTGCCCCAATCCATCGTAGAGCTTCAATCCATATCAAAATCATTTGGGGGGATCCAGGCGCTCTATGACATCTCCTTCAAGGTTCGCCCCGGAGCCATTCACGCGATCATCGGCCCCAACGGAGCGGGGAAGACGACCCTGTTCAACATCATCACCGGATTGTACCGACCCGATGAAGGTCTTGTGCTTTTCGAGCAGAATCCTATTCACGGCCTGGCGATTCACCAGATCGTGCGGCTGGGGATCGCGCGGACTTTTCAGAACGTTGAGCTCTTTGCCAGCATGAGCGTGCTGGAGAATGTGCTGGTCGGTCACCATGCCCGCCTGCGCTCCGGTTTCTGGGGAGCCATTGGCCGGTGGCCCCGGGTGAGGCATGAGGAATCCCGTGCGGTGGAACATGCCGTGGAGCTGCTGCGATTCACCGGCCTCGAAGAGTTGGCCGATCAGAAGAGCTCCGATCTTCCGTTCGGCTGGCAGCGATTCCTTGAGATCGCACGGGCCCTTGCCTCGGATCCGAAGCTGTTGCTGCTGGACGAGCCGGCCTCGGGCTTGAATGCCGTCGAGACCAGCCAGCTCGGTGAGCTGCTCATGAAGATACGCGAGCGAGGGGTGACGCTCCTCCTGGTGGAGCACGACATGAGTCTGACCATGGGGATCTCGGACCACATCCTGGTGCTGCACCAGGGGAGGAGGCTTGCCGAAGGCACGCCCCGCGAGATCCAGTCCAACGATGCGGTTATCTGCGCCTATTTGGGGAAAGACTGATCCCTGCACGATCACCGGATTCCTCGTTTTTCAGCAAGGCTCGACATCTTCAGGGGGTCACCATGCTCCGGCTGCGCAATTTGAGATGTTATTACGGGAAAATCAGAGCCATCAACGGAGTGAGCCTCTCGGTGCGTGCCGGGGAGATCATCGCGCTCATCGGTGCCAACGGCGCCGGAAAGAGCACTCTCCTTCAGGCCTTGTGCGGCCTGATTCCCCGTTGGGAAGGAGAGATGCTCTTTGAGAGGGAATCCTTGAAAGGGCTCAAACCCCAGGATATCGTGAAGCGCGGCATGTGCCTGGTTCCTGAAGGGCGCCTCCTCTTCCCGCCCATGTCCGTTATCGAGAATCTGAGGCTTGGCGCCTATCTGCGATACAGGCGGGGTGAAAACGAAGCGGTCAGGGAGGATCTGGAGACGGTCATGGAGCTTTTCCCCATTTTGCGGGAAAGGGCCAGACAGCCCGCCGGCACCCTTTCGGGAGGTGAGCAGCAGATGGTTGCCATTGCCCGCGCCCTGATGGCACGCCCCCGACTTCTCCTCCTGGATGAGCCGACCATGGGTCTGGCCCCCTTCCTGGTGAAGATGATCCTGGATACCCTGGCTCAGCTCAAGGAAAGAGGGATCACGGTGCTTCTGGTGGAGCAGAACGCCAGGGCCGCCCTCCAGATTGCCGACAGGGGCTATGTTTTGGAGAACGGACGGATCGTGCTGGAAGGACCTGCCGAGGACCTGCTGGCCGACCAGGACGTGAAGCGCGCCTACCTGGGTCGTGACTACCGGGAGTTTTGTGAAGGGAGGGCCTAGTCGATGCCCATCAGGAATCCTGCTGTCGAGTGTCTCGATTTGGAGGAGCGGACTCAGCAACAGCTGGAGCGACTCCAGAGCACACTGAACCGCGCCTGCAAGAACGTCCCTTTTTACCGCAATCAGTTTGCGGAAAATCGGATCGATCCCCTGCAAATTGAGAATTTGTCGGACTTGACCCATGTTCCGTTCACTCACCGAAGCCACTTCAGTGAGCACTATCCCTATGGCCTGTTTGCCGTCCCCCTTCGCGACGTGGTCCGCATCCATACGGCTCAGGGCAGCTCCATCAATCCTGTGGTCAGCGGATACACCAAACAGGACCTCGCCGTCTGGCACGAAATGGTCGCAAGAGCGCTCGTTGCGGCCAGCGTCTCGGGCCTGGACATCCTCCAGATTCATCTGGACGTCGGGCTGACCAACTGGGGGCGTGAGTACAAGGACGGCGCCGAAGCCATCGAATCGAGTGTCATCCCGCTGACGATTCTGCCGCCCGAAAAACAGCTCATGATTTTGAAGGATTACCGGACTTCGGTTCTGGTCACCACGGGCTCGGCAGCAGCCGAGCTGGTGCATCTTCTGTTTCAGTCCAATCTGAACCCCAACGCCCTGGCACTGAAAACCCTGATCCTGGTGGGGGAGGCTCCGAATCGGGACATGGCGAGGCAGCTCGAAGAGCGACTGCACGTCCGAACGTGGTTTCACTACGGCCTGAGTGAGGTACCGGGTCCGGCTCTCGCCTTCGAATGCGATGAAAGGTCAGGACTGCATTTGAGTGAAGACCATTTCCTGGCCGAAGTGATCGACCCGGACAGTGGCGTTCCCGTCAAAGAAGGGGAAGTCGGCGAACTGGTCCTGACGACGCTCACCACACGAGCGTTTCCACTGATCCGGTACCGAACCGGGGACAAGGTTCGCCTCATGGATGGCTCTTGTGGATGTGGACGCACGTTCAGACGTATGGAATGGCTCAGGGAGCGCACGGATGAAGCCGTGGTGATCCGCGGCGTCAAGATACACCATCAGCAGGTGCGAACATTCCTTCACCGAATTCTCGGCCATGAACCCGAGAGATGCCGATTCCGCGTCCGTGAGACAAGAAGACGCGACTATCTCGAGGTGTGGCTTGGTGTGGATGATCTCATCTTTTCCGACGAGATCAAGGAGATGGAGCAGACATCCCTGCGATTGGGCTCCGAGCTCGCCACGGAACTGGGGGTCCCGGTTCGGATTCAGTTCAGGGAGCCCGGTTCCTTCAAACCAGAGCTCTCAACGGACCGAATCGAAGACCTGCGGGAGGATCATGGAGCGGCGTAGGCGGCCTTTTGGGGGGTTACGTCCGCCACCAGGATGCCACCTCTGCTCCTGTGAAACTCACCATCAATGAATGAATCGATCAATTCAGGACAACGTCTGGCGGCAATAATTTGACGGGCCGGGTCATTCGACTCTTCTCTTGCATTGGCTCCTTTCACAGCCTGCCCGATCTGCTCCGAAGGGTCACTCACGCAGCTCTTCGATCAGCATATGGAAGGGATTCTCTTCTGGCACTCCTGCTCCAGTTACGGATAGGAGAATCGAGAACACAGATGCCATAAGTTTCCTTTTTCACGTGTCAAAAACTTATCGACTTGCCTGATTCTTTATGCTAGCGTTTTTTTGGGGCTAGCAGTACTGATCGCATTCTTCCAAACCTTAGGCTGCAATGAAGCCAGTTCCGAATCTCGATAGACAATTCGTGAAACCAGCGCCCAGGAATCATTGAGGGACGGCCGGTCAGGGTTGTCTATGGCTCGATTCAATGTTTGGTGTGTGATATCAACGGGCTGGGTTCCTCTGTTGCCGAATCCAGGCAGTCCTGCTGATCGTGCGCCGAGAACTGAGGGGGCGTGCGGAAGAGTGGATGTGCCATCTCGTGCTCGAGGGCCGGTTTGTGCCGTGTTATGTCACAGAATTGTAACGATATCGTCATGACATCCATAAACAATTTGATATTTGGTGCAGTCCTGCCGACTTAAGTGGATACCGAGCTGAGACAAGAATCAGAAGTGATTTTGGATGGTTGAAATTCTCTACTGAGGTACGTCCTCCGGGGGCCACTGACACACATGTCCATATGTTCTCCCAACGAGCAGGAAGTTCGGTGCAGAATTGCCCGAATTCGCGACCTTCCCTCCCTTTCGGGGTCGCTCCAAAGACTGGTCGAAATCATCCACGATGAGGTTGCCTCACCCGACGAACTGGAGAGTCTCATTCGATATGACCAGTCTCTTTCTGCGCGAATCCTTCGAGTGGCCAACTCCACTTATTACGGCATGAGGGGAAACGTGCCGACCCTGACCAAGGCAATGATCCTGATCGGGTTCGAGCAAGTCAAATCCCTGTGTCTTTGTGCCCTTCTGATGGACATGTGCTCCACGCAGGATTCCATTGAGCCGGAAGAGAGGGAGAGGCTCTGGAAGCACTCCTTCGCCACGGCTCGAGTGGCCAGTGAAATGGCTCGCACGAGACCATGGGTCAGCCCGGAAAAAGCCTACATCCTTGCCCTGTTTCATGATCTTGGCCGGGTTGCCATGGCCTTCTCCCTTCAAGACCATTACCGAGCCATCTGGGGTTTGTCGCGGAACGGGAAGATTCCCCTTTGGTACGCCGAGCTACAATATGGGCTGACGCACACGGTGGTGGGCAAGTGGCTGGCCACGCGATGGAATCTGCCCGAAGTGTTCCAGATGGTGATGGAATTTCACCATTTCCCTGAGAAAAGTCCCGCCTTCAAGGCTGAAGTCAAGCTCGTCGCCCTTGCCAACATCCTGGTCAACAGCAGAGAGAACCCCGAATTGCTCGATGATGAAATCACCTCTGTCTACCGCAAGGACCTGTTCATCCCGGAGACCGAATGGGAGGCGTGCCGCAAGAGGTTGCAGGACATTTGGGCTGAAGTGGATCAGCTGTGGACTTTGTTGAGATAACGGAGCCCCCATGGACGACACAATGAGCAAGGTTTTGCGAATAGGTCTCCTGAGCTCACAGGAGCGCGATGAGGAGTCGAATCGGTTCCTTGGCATGATCCAGAGGTTCGCCGAGCTGCTCACCTCCGGACGGGAGCAACCGGCGGCTGACCAGGTTTTCGACAGGCTGGTCCGAATCATCATAGAGGAAACGGATTTCGAAAACTGCTCCATCGTCCTGTGGGATCCCAAGGCAAGACATTTGAGCCTCAAAGCCGCTTACGGTCTGGATGACCTGCTGGGGGGTGGAAGCGCCAGGAGCCACAACCCGAATCTGTTTTTTGACCCCGACGAGGGGATTGCCGGTCGCGTCTATCGGATGCAATCCCCCTATTTCCTGGAAGACGGAATGAGCGAGCCGGTTCCTCCCAAAGCCGGCGCGACTGTGGCGCCAGTATCCCTGGTCTGCCTTCCCCTCTTCGACCTGGGTGTCATCAACATCAGTTCTGCACATCCCCGTCATTTTACCAGTCAGGCGCGACGAAACTGGGAATTGGTCAGCCGGATCATCAGTTTCCTGCTGAGCGGAGCTTTGGCACCCGCAGATCCTTGCGCCCCGAACGGTCTTGCGGGTCCCGACATCAAGAACGGCAAGTCTCACTCGAAGCCCGAGGCACTGGAGGCTCCGCAGGATCAGCCTTTGCCTGAACAGGCCATGGAGAGCACCCCACAGGGAATCTGTCTCCTGGACGCCGGTGGAGCCATCGTTCAGGTGAATCACAGTATCGAGCGTCGACATGGACTCAACGCCTCGCAGTTCAAGGGACGTTCCCCCGCGATTCTGTTTGCGAGCCCATTGGAGTTCGAGGCCCTTTTCAGGGAGGCTTCAGGCGCCCAGGCCCAGGAGCTGACCAATGTCTCCATGGTGGGCCGCGGTGGAGAAACCTATCAGGCGGACGTCAATCTTGTGCGGCTTTCCGGTGAATCGGGGACAACCAGCGGTTACCTCCTGGTCATCCATGACATGACCAAACGGAACTCCTTGGCGGACAAGCTCATCCAAACCGAGAAACTGGCGGCTTTGGGCATCATGGCAGGCGGCGTGGCTCACGACTTCAACAATCTGCTCATGGCCATTCTGGGGAACATCCAGCTGATGCTGCCCAGCATCAGCGACGATGAAATTCAGAGGCGGCTGCACAACATCGAGAAAGCGGTCCAGGACGGAGCGAGCACCGTGCGAAGGCTGCAGAAGTTCACCGAACGGACTAAAGAGTCCCTGGTGCCGCCTGCGGCCGTCGACGTGGGCGAGGCCGCCTCAGATGTGGTTGAGCTCACAAGACCGCGCTGGAAGAATGCCATGGAGCGATCGGGGCGGACGATTCGATTTCAGCTGGACCTGGCGCCAGCCTGCTTCGCATCCATCAGCGCATCCGATCTGAGAGAGGTCCTCACCAACCTCGTGTTCAACTCCGTCGAAGCCATGCCGGAAGGGGGAGTCATCACCCTGTCATGTAAACCTTTGGACGACCGGATCCTCCTGACGTTTTCAGACACGGGCATCGGCATGAGCAAGGAGGTTTCGGGGAAGATCTTCGACCCGTTTTACACAACCAAAGGCGTGGGCAATTCGGGCCTGGGGCTCAGTGTTTCTTGGAGCCTGATCGCACGGAGCGGCGGCGAGATCCAAGTCCGCAGCACACCCGGCCGGGGGACGTCCTTTGAGATCCATCTGCCGAAAGCGGCCACTCCCCCCAGAGTCGCCGAAATCTGCGAATCCAAATCGACGCCCGACTCCTTCCGGCTGCTGGTCATCGACGATGACGTGGAGATCCTCGAGATCCTGAGAGATATGCTGCGCTTGAAAGGCCACCGCGTCACCGCAACGGACAATGGAGAGGAAGCCCTTCAGCTATTGGAGTCGGAGGAATTCGACCTGGTGATGACGGATCTCGGGATGCCATCCGTGAGCGGGTGGGATATCGCGAAACGGGCCAAAGCCAGGGACCCGCTGCTTCCCGTCATTCTGATCACCGGCTGGGGTGCACAATACGAGGAGGATGATCTCACGAACAGTGGAGTGGACCACGTTCTGTCCAAACCTCTCAGCTGGGAGAGGCTTCTTGAGACCGTGACCGAACTGCTCTGCCCCACGGCCGGTGAGCCATCACCGCCAAGATCCGTGCTTCAGGTCGTTTGAACGAGGGAGGTTCGCGGCTCTCGGAGTGCAGCCTGCAAACGGCTCGGGTAACGCACCCTCCCCTCTTGAACCGCAGCCACTGAACGTTTCTTGGACCGTCACACCGCAGCAGCCCTCTCCCACCATAGATTCTCCCAAATCCTGACCGCTTTCCTTCTTCTGCCGGTCTTGCCACATAGACATTTCGCACCGGGCCGAAGTGTGCTAAAAGGGCTGATCATATTCAGAAGCTCGTCGTCATCATTGTGGTATGGAGCATGGGAACACTCATGGAGAGCTCGGCCCTGAACCGCTACAAGGCATCCATTGATTACCTCTATGGCTTGCAGAAACATGGCATCAAGTTCGGTCTGAATTCAACGGAAAAGATCCTGGCACGGCTTGGAAACCCGGAACGGCGTCTTCGGTGCATTCATGTCGGCGGCACCAACGGCAAGGGATCCACGGCTGCCATGCTTTCGAGCATCTTCCAGCGCCAGGGATTCAGGGTTGGCCTCTACACTTCACCTCATCTCGTGAGGTTCACGGAGAGGTTCCGGGTCGACGAGAGGGAGGCGGCAGTCGATCGAATCCTCGACGTGTTCGAGCATGTCCGCTCAGTGCTCGACGATGGCGAGCCACCCACCTTCTTTGAGATGGTGACGGCCATGGCCTTCCAGTATTTCGTGGAGGAGCGCGTGGATTGGGCCATCATCGAGGTCGGAATGGGAGGCAGGCTGGATGCCACCAATGTCATCCGCCCGGAGGCGTGCATCGTCACGAACGTATCCTATGACCATCAGGAGTTTCTGGGCAACAGCCTGGCGTCCATAGCACGAGAGAAAGCAGGGATCATCAAGGACGGAGTGCCGCTCATCACCGGCGCCAAGCAGCCGGTCGTGAGAGGCATCTTGAAAGCCACATGCTTCAGCCATGCCGCTCCACTCTATTGCCTCGGGTCCCAGTTCCGTGTGCGCCGCAACCCCGAGGGTTCGTTCCAATACCAGGGGATGAAGCAGCGATATCGATCGCTGGAACTGAACCTTAAAGGCAGTCACCAGTATCGGAACGCTGCTCTGGCCCTGGCTGCCCTCGAGGTTCTGGAGTCGCAGAACGCTCTGTCCCTCGACGCCCAGGCCATCAGGGAGGGCTTGCTTCGAGTGCGCTGGCCCGGAAGGCTCGAGGTTTTGCAGGAAAACCCGCTGATCATCCTGGATGGCGCGCACAACCCTCACGGTGCCGAGAGCCTGAGGGAAGCGCTTAAATCCTGCTTCGCCTTCGAGAAGCTGCACCTGGTGCTGGGCATCATGGCCGACAAGGATACGCGGGGGATTCTCAGGCGGCTGCTGCCCCTTGCGGAGACGGCCATCTTCACACAGCCCCGATATGCTCGGGCGGAACAGCCGGAGACGCTCAAACGGCTGGCTCGCCCTTTTGTTCAGAAGCATTATGTCATCCGCGATCCCGGCGCCGCCATTGCCGAGGCCAGGGCTATGGCGGCACCGAACGATGCCATCTGCATCACCGGCTCCCTGTATTTTGCCGGTGAGGTGAAAGAGCTCTTTGGAGAGCAAACCCTCGCCATATGATCAATGATAGGGGCATTGACGCCATGTTTCTCATCCGTTTAGCTCGCCTCCGGAATCTGCTCGTGACTTCAGCCTGCCTGAGCATGTTCCTCGGGTTGCATTCGGGCTTTCTCCCGGGGTACGCCCTGGCAGAGGAGGAATTCAAGGATCTCGTCGGAGCTGGAACCTTTGTCACCGAAGGGCGCGGAACCTGGACCATCGATGCCGACAAGCTGTCCTACGACCAGAATAGAAAGATGTACGAGGCCGAGGGCAACGTTCGAATCGTGTCGGGGAAGCGCCACATCGAGTCGGATTGGGCCGAGCTGGACACGGCCAAACGCGTTGTGGAGCTCAAAGGCAATGTGCTTTTGAAATACGGAAACGACTGGCTCCGTGGGGAGCACGTGATCTGGAATCTGGATGAAGAGACGGGATGGGTTGACGGGGGTTTGACCTATTTCGCCACCAATCAGCTCTACGCACAGGGGGAGAACATCCAGAAGACCGGCGCCACCCAATACGAGCTCAAGGACGGCTTCGTCACGGGCTGCGATCCTCAGAGCTCGGACTGGAAGATTCGTTATGGAACCATGAAGGTCAACGTGGAAGGAACGGCATGGGCCACGCACACCTCCTTTTGGATTGGCGATGTGCCCGTGTTCTACCTGCCCATCGTGGCCGTTCCCCTGAACCGCAACAGGCAGTCGGGCTTCCTGCTTCCCTGGGGAGGATATTCCGAGCTGAACGGTCTGCAGGGAGAGATCCCGTTCTATTGGGCCATTCGCCAGGACATGGACGCGACGTTTTTCGCCCGCTACATGGAAGAGCGTGGGTTTATGGGCGGCGTCGAGTACCGGATCAACAATGAAAAATGGGGGGAAGGGATCTGGCTGTTCAATTACCTGGACGACCACGCCGTCCCGGCTCACCTTGCGGAACAGGAATACCCTTTCATTCGGAGCGATCGGTTCTGGCTGAGATCGAGGCATTCCTTTGAAATGCCTTGGGATATCGAAGGAAAACTGGACCTCGACTTTGTCAGCGACCGCAATTTCCTGCGGGAATTCGAGCATGGTTCGGCCTCAATCGATTACTCGGACAGGATTTTCCGGGAGCATTTCGGACGCGGCGTCATCAACGACGAGAACACGCTCGCCCGGGAATCCAGTCTGTACCTGGAAAAACGCATGGAATCCAGCCTCATCAGCATGGACACCCGATACTGGGATCAGCTGGACAAGGAAATTGACGAGCTCACTCTGCAACGCATTCCCGCTCTTGCCTACAATGTCATTCCCAGTTGGATCGAAGATTTTCCCGTGTATTACTCCTTCAACACCACCTACACGAATTATTGGAGACGAGAGGGAGACCGCGCCAATCGGCTGGAGGCGTCCCCCAGGCTCCACCTGCCCCTCCAGTTGAAGACTTTCCTCAATGTGGAGCCATCTGTCGGGGTGAGTGCGACTTCCTACTGGGTCGATTGGGAGGAAGATGTGCCCGATCAGCCCAGCACCTCCCAGGGACGATTATTCTCTGACTTGCGACTCGAAATGAACAGTCGTCTGAACCGGGTTTACCAGGCGCAGGTCGGGTCTTACAGAGCCTTTCAGCATTCGATACGCCCCGAGCTCCTTTATGAATACGTCCCCGAGCCCATTGAAGGCGACGTTCCTCTGTTCGATCGCTTTGACGAGGACCCGTCCCGCCATGATATCCGTTATGGCTTCTCCACGTTCTTGACGGGCAAATCCGTCAAAACGGATGCTCAGGGCAACGAGAAGATCAGCTACAACGAGATAGCCCGGCTGCAGGTTCAGCACGGCTACAATTTCGAACGGGTTCCGATGAACGATCCCGACATCCGCCTGGAAAGCAGTCGAGAGAAAGGGGTCACTGACATCGGGTTCAGACTGGAGATGAAGCCCAAAAAATTCGTGACCCTCTCCTACGATGCCGAATTTTCACCGGATCGCGGCAACATCGAGCTCCATGACCTCTACATGCTTCTGAACAGCGGACTGGGGCACCGGTTGCGGGTGGACTATCAGTACCGAAGGGAATCTCTGGTCGACGAGATCATCGCCAGGACGAACATCAAGCTTTTCAGAAATTTCTACCTGCTCACCTACCACGACTACTCCATCGATCAGGACGACCTCTACGCCCATGGATACGGATTTCGGTATGACCACGGGTGCTGGGCCATCGGCGTGGCCTACGAAAATGAAGAGAAGGACCATCGGATTGCATTCACTGTCAATCTGCTGGGGCTTGGAACCTTTGGAGGAAGTCGGAGCTACGGCAATGGGGATGAAGGAGATCTCGACTGAGCCGTCGTGCTCGTTTCCATCCGTTGGCACAATGCCCTCAATTACTGTCTTGACATCATGGGGGGGTTCCCTTATACATTACGGGCTTTAGGTTTGACATAATCACTGTGGAGAACAACCCATGAAGACGAGCAGTGCCAAGTTCGAAGCGAATCAACGCAAGTGGATCATCGTGGACGCCGAAAACCAGGTTCTGGGGCGATTGGCCACGCAGATTGCCGTACGGTTGCGCGGCAAGCACCTGCCCAATTTCACGCCTCATGTGGACCTGGGCGATTTTGTGGTCGTCGTGAACGCGGACAAGGTGCGCCTGACGGGCAACAAGTGGGACCAGAAGGTCTATTACCGGCACACTGGTTACATGGGGGGAGTGAAAGAGACCTCCGCTCGCAAGCTCAACCAGGACAACCCTGAACGGATGATTCGGCTGGCTGTGTGGGGAATGTTGGCCAAGAACAGACTGGGACGGAAACTGATAAAGAAGTTGAAAGTGTACCGAGGAACCGAGCATCCGCACGAGGCTCAGCAACCCATGACGGTTAATTTCTAGGGGATATTCAAGCCTCTGACGGATGCACGAGGAGATTGAGTGGTGATGGCCGAACAGCGTTTCTACGGAACGGGAAAACGAAAAACAGCAGTAGCTCGTGTCTGGCTTCAACCCGGATCGGGAGTGATCACGATCAACAAACGGTCCCTGGATGAATACATCGACCGGCAGACCAGCAAAATGGTCATTGCCCAGCCCCTGGTCCTCACGGGCACATACGGCAAGATGGATGTCTTGGTCAATGTGTTCGGCGGCGGTGGATCCGGACAGGCAGGAGCCATTCGTCACGGGATTTCCAAGGCTTTGCTCGAGTTCAACCCGGAGTTTCGGGAAGTTCTGAAGCGGGCAGGTTTCATCACGCGCGATTCACGAATCAAGGAGAGAAAGAAGTACGGAAGGCGAAGTGCGCGTGCCCGGTTCCAGTATTCTAAACGCTGATTCGGCGCATGGTTCCATGGGTGCAGGAAAGATGGGAAACGAGCCCACCGCTGGAGAGAGGGCATCTGGACTTCCCGGAACAGCGCTTGGTCCTGGGTGGGTGATCATGCCGGTGGAAGATTTCGTCGGATGCGTCGCCACAAATCCACCGGGGGCCCTCATCTTTCCATAACCTCATCGATCAGCGACTCCGATCTTGAAGAGATAAAGGGCACTGCGCCTCGAGCGCTGTGCCCTTTTTGCCTTCGCAAGCCGTGAAGAGGGGAAGTATGGTTCGCGTCGCCATAGCAGGAGCGTCGGGATACACGGGGTTTGAGTTGATCCGGATCATGGGTCAGCACCCTGAGGTCGCACTCACAACCATCACCTCCAGAGCGCAAATGGGGCAAAGGCTCGACGACTTTTATCCTGCATTCAGGGGCCATTTCGATCTGGTCTTTCAGGAGCCCGATCCCGAAATCCTCACTCGGAACGCGGACCTCGTCTTCACCGCTCTTCCCCATCAGGCGGCTATGGACATGGTCCCCGCGCTGCTGGATCGTGGTGTGAAGGTCATCGATCTGAGCGCAGACTACCGCTTTCGCGACCCGGCTGTCTACGAAGCCTGGTATCAACCGCACAAGACTCCGGAGCTTTTGACCGAAGCCGTGTACGGCCTCCCCGAGCTTTACCGGGATGCCATCAGCCGCGCTCGACTGGTGGGAAATCCCGGCTGTTATCCCACCAGCATCATCCTGGCGGCGGCTCCGCTGCTGCATTACGGACTGGTGCGCCCGGAGACCGTCATCGCCGATTCCAAGTCAGGGGTCTCCGGAGCCGGTCGTGGGGCGTCTCTCGCCGTTCATTTCTGTGAGGTCAACGAAGGGTTCAAAGCCTACAAGGTGTGCGAGCATCGGCACACTCCCGAGATCGAGCAGGAGCTCGGCAGACTGGCCGGAAGGCCTGTGACCATCAATTTCACACCGCACCTGGTTCCCATGAGCCGCGGGATTCTGAGCACGGTTTATGCCTCCATCGAGTCCGGGGTCAGCCCCGAAAGGATCGACGAAGCATTTCGAGCCTTCTACACGGAGGCCCCTTTTGTGCGGCTCTGCAGACGAGGTGAATTCCCTTCCACTTTGCAGGTGAGGGGCAGCAATCACTGCGACCTCGGATGGCGGGTCGATCCCCGCACGCAGCGCGTCGTCGTCGTATCGGTCATCGACAATCTGACCCGGGGGGCTTCGGGGCAGGCTGTGTGCAATCTGAATCTCATGTGCGGACTGCCCGAGACGGCGGGACTCGCGGCGGCTCCCTGGCAACCCTAGCGACATCGATGGACCACCATGACCTTCAGCAGAAGCGAAACTTCAAGCTGGTCCTGGAGTATGACGGATCGGGATACCACGGGTGGCAGCGGCAGGAAGGGGTCCTCACCATCCAGGAGGTTCTGGAGTCCCGCATCGAAATCATGCTGGGAGGTCCCATTCGCGTCCGGGGTTCAGGGCGTACGGACGCAGGGGTTCACGCCAGGCGGCAGGTGGTCAATTTCTACGCGCGAACCCGTCTGAAGCCGCGAGAGATCCAGAGGGGACTGAACAGCCTGCTGCCCGCGGACATTGTCGTCCTTGAAGCGGAAGAAGTGGCGGATTCCTTTCACGCCCGGTTTTCCGCCAGCAGCAAGACCTATGAGTACCGGATCCTCAACCGGGAGACGCCGTCGGCCCTCGAACGGAACAGCGCCTGGCTCATTCGCCGGCGCCTCGTGGCTCGGCCTGTTCTGGAGTGTCTCCCCGGGTTGGTCGGAATACACGATTTTTCGGCCTTCATGGCCGCGGGATCATCGGTCAAGACAACTGAGCGAAGCATCTACCGGGCGGAGCTGAGTCGCCCCGATCCAGACCATTGGGTCTTTCTGTTCGAGGCCAATGGTTTCCTCAGGCACATGGTCAGGAACCTGGTGGGCACCCTGGTCGATGTGGGCAGGGGCAAGCTCAGCCCGGAGGGATTTGTCGAGATCATGGACAGCAAGGACCGGCGTCGTGCGGGGATGACGGCGCCGGCTCACGGTCTTTTCCTGGTGGACGTGAAATACGATTCCAACGACGAGCAGGGCTCAAATGGAGGGGTGGAGGATGAGACTCGCTGAAAGGGTGACACGCATTCAGCCGTCGGCAACACTGGCCATCAATGCCAAAGCGAAAGCGTTGAAGGCCAAGGGATCTCATATTGTCAACTTCGGGGTGGGCGAGCCCGATTTCGGCACTCCCGAGCACATTCAGGAAGCCGCCATCCGTGCCATGAGGGACGGCCACACCCGCTACACAGCCGTGGGTGGAATCGATGAGCTGAAAGACGCCGTTCGAGAGGTCATTCAAGACGATTACGGCCTGTCCTACGAACGCGAGGAAGTGCTGGTGTCCTGCGGCGGCAAGCATGCGCTGTACAACCTTTTCCAGGCCCTGCTGGACCCCGGCGACGAGGTGATCATCCCCTCGCCCTTCTGGGTCTCCTACCCGGACATGGTCGTCCTCACGGGTGCGAAGCCGGTCATCGTCCCCTGCCCGGAAGAGGCCGGCTTCAAGCTCAGACCCGAAGACCTTCAGGCCGGCATCACGGAGCGCACCCGGCTCCTGATCCTGAACAGCCCATCGAACCCGACGGGGGCTCACTACAGTTCAGCCGAGCTCGCCGCCCTGGCGGAGGTTCTCATGCCCAGGGAGAATGTGCTCATCGTTTCGGACGACATTTACTATCGCATCTTGTTCAACGGCCAGCAGTGGGCCAATATCGCCATGGTGGAGCCCAGGCTTCGGCCTCGCACGTTCATCGTCAACGGGGTCAGCAAAACATACTGCATGACGGGATGGCGGATCGGGTACTTGCTGGGGGATGCCGCTGCCATCAAGGCGGCCACCAAGATCCAGAGCCAGTCCACGAGCAACCCCACCTCCATCGCTCAGTACGCCAGTGTGGCGGCACTTCGCGAGCATACGGGAACGGTCCGGGAAATGGTGAAGGTCTTCCAGGAGCGGTGCGGTTACGTGATGGGCCGGCTGGCAGAGCTGCCGGGGGTCACCTGCCCGAGGCCGGCCGGCGCGTTTTACGTCTTTCCCAACTTCAGCCATTACTACGGTCGCAAAGCTCGAGACCGCCCCATTCGAAGCTCGCTGGATCTCGCGGATTACCTCATGGAATCGGCTCATGTGGCGGTGGTGCCCGGAGGAGCCTTCGGGGAAGACCGCTGTCTGCGCTTCTCGTATGCCCTGTCCATGGACGATCTCAAGGAGGGATTCGATCGAGTCGCACGGGCGCTGGAAGCACTCGTTTGAGGGTGCAGCGGATCTCTCGCTCCAGCCGCGCTCTGAGACCATTCAGGAAGGGAAATAGCCGATGCTGCAGAAGATCAATCCGAGCACGAGGAGAAGCTGGTCCGATCTCCGGGATCATCATGCCCGCCTGAAGGATGTCTCCATGCGTGAGCTCTTCGCTCGCGATGCCCGACGGTTTGAGAACTTCTCCATTCGATTCAACGACATTCTGGTGGACTATTCGAAAAACAGGATCACTGAAGAGACCCTGAACCTGCTTCTGGCACTTGCCCGGGAGACGGCGGTGGGCGATGCCATCCAACGGATGTTCTCCGGCGATGGCATCAACGAGACCGAAGGCAGGGCGGTCCTCCACGTGGCCCTGAGAAACAGCGCGAGCTCCGCCCTTCATCTGGAGGGCCAGGATGTCCTGGCGGACGTCCGGAAGGTCCTGGAGAAGATGAAGGCATTCTCGAGCCGCATCCTTTCGGGAAGCTGGAAGGGATACACGGGAGAGAGAATCACGGACATCGTCAACATCGGCATCGGAGGCTCCGACCTCGGCCCGCTGATGGTGACGGAAGCGCTGCGTCCCTACTGGAAGGAGGGGATCCGCGTCCATTTCGTCTCCAATGTGGACGGGACCCACCTCTCAGAGACTTTGAGGGACCTTCGCCCCGAGACAACCCTCTTCATGATCGCCTCCAAAACGTTCACCACCCAGGAAACCATGACGAACGCCTTCTCGGCCCGAAGATGGCTTCTGGATCGCGCGCAGAGACCGACCCATGTCGCCAGGCACTTTGTGGCCCTTTCCACCAACAGGGAGCGGGTGGCCGACTTCGGCATCGATCTCGACAACATGTTCGTATTCTGGGATTGGGTGGGCGGCCGCTATTCCCTGTGGTCGGCCATTGGCCTCTCCATTGCCTGCACCGTCGGGTTCGAGAATTTCTCTGAGCTTCTCGAGGGCGCCCACGACATGGATCAGCACTTCAGAACCGAGCCCTTCGAGCGGAACCTGCCGGTCCTTCTGGGGCTGATCGGCATCTGGTACACGAATTTCTTCGGGAGCAGGACCGAGGCCATTCTGCCCTACGACCAGTACATGCATCGTTTTGCCGCGTATTTTCAGCAGGGGAATATGGAAAGCAACGGCAAATCCGTGGATCGATCGGGAGCCCCCGTGGACTATTCCACCGGTCCCATCATCTGGGGTGAGCCGGGGACCAACGGTCAGCACGCCTTCTACCAGTTGATCCACCAGGGCACCCAGTTGATCCCCTGTGATTTTCTCGCTCCCGCCATCAGCCACAATCCCATCGGGGACCACCACCGGATCCTGCTTTCCAACTTCTTCGCCCAGACGGAAGCCTTGATGAATGGCAAGACGCGGGATGAGGTCATCCAGGACCTCCGCAGGGAGGGGAAATCTGAGGAAGAGATCATGCGGCTGTGCCCCTATCGGGTTTTTGAAGGCAACCGCCCCACCAATTCCATCCTCTTTCGCAAGCTGACCCCGCGAACCCTGGGGAGCCTCATCGCGCTGTACGAGCACAAGATCTTTGTTCAGGGCGTCATCTGGAATATCTTCAGCTTCGACCAGTGGGGCGTCGAGCTCGGCAAGCAGCTCGCCGGACGAATCCTTCCGGAGCTGGCAGATGATGGCCCCGTCTCCAGCCACGACTCCTCCACCAACGGACTCATCAATGCCTACAAGTCCATGCGATCCTGAGCCCGGATGGATGTCCCTCTCCGGGAGCCATGAAGGCGATTCTCCCGCCGGCATCATTCGTATTTATTGACTAGCTCAAACATTTTTGCTAAGGGGGAACGCGACGGGCGCTGACGGAATTCTCCTCTCTCGACTTGGAACGGCTCTGACGAACGGCCTTCGGCATCGACTTCTCCAGCTCGCCCAAACCCTGCCCTTGCAGGGCCCGGATATCGCCCGCCCGTCTGACTTCCTTTTTGCCTTGACGAAATTTGTGAAAATGAGTTCGGGACATTGCTCCAGTTCTGTGTCCCACGGAAGGGATCGAACAAGCTCGCGCATGGAGCATCGAAGAGGTCGGAGAAAGACCCGGAGCCTGTCGGAAGGAGGTGAAGTCAGCAACGAATCACACCGGAAGCACTCAAGTTCACAGTTGAAATCCCAGCCGAAACCTAGGAGGCCACATGAGTCGAGAAGACTATCTTGCATGGACCAATCAAGAGTTTGATGCGTCCAGAATCTTCGCCAAGCCAGAAGCACTGCGCGGTATTCGCATCCTGGAGCTGTGCACTCTCATTCTGGGTCCAGCCACCCCCGATTATCTGGGCGAGTTCGGAGCGGAAGTGATCAAGGTGGAATTGCCGGGCGCAGGCGACACCATGCGCTCCGTCACACCCTACGGTACATTCTGGAAGAACGCGTCCATCGGTCAGCTTCCGCAGAATCACAACAAATACCACATGGCCCTGGACGTTCGAGTCTCCATGGGTGCTGAAATCTTTCGGCGCCTGGCCAAGCGATGCGACGTGGTGGTGGAGAACCTGCGGGCAGGCACCATGGATCGCTGGGGCATCGGATACGAGCAGCTCAAGGCCATCAACCCCGGCATCATCTACATCGCTCTCAACGGCTTCGGCCAGTGGGGCGGCTACGCCGAAGGGCGCGCCTCTTATGACGCCGTGGCGCAGACGGTCAGCGGCCTCCTGGCCACCACAGGTTTTCCCGGCCGCCTGCCTTTGAAGACCGGCGTTTTCATTGGCGACTATTTTGGAGCTCAAATGGGGGCCACCGCTGTCCTGGCGGCTTTACATTATCGCGACCGAACGGGTCAGGGACAATTCATCGAGCTCTCTCAGGGC
>JBFYYO010000012.1:0-34997 GCA_041310025.1 Syntrophobacterales bacterium | reverse complement strand
GCATGTGTTAAGCACGCCGCCAGCGTTCATTCTGAGCCAGGATCAAACTCTCCAGTTCTTTCCTGCTTTTCTCAAAGTACTCGCTAGGCCCATCTCTTACTGCTTACCCACTATTTAGTTTCCAAAGAGCAAGGTTTTTGGTGTCTCGTTGAGAGAAGCGTTTTGTACCGCATGTGCTTTTCGGCGTCAAGAACTTTTTTCCGCCTCTCTCTTTTTCGACCTCCTCCGAGGTGATCCGCTCCGCGTATTCATCCTCATCGGCATTTGGCCGTCTCACGCGCTTGATCGCCCCATCTGTCATTGCCTCAGGGTTACGTCCTCGCCGTGAGAAGTCGCCTTGTAGCCTCACGCCCCTCAGGTGTCAAGGGAAAAAGACGAAAAAAAAGCACCCTCCGCCATGGCCCCCTGGGGTGAGGCCTCCCCGCTCAGCCCCGCTGCATTCGGTGATGCCGCGCGTACTGGGACGCCTCCATGCCGGCAACGCATCCCTCCCCCACCGCCTTGGCCATCTGCCAGGGCGGCCCGCAAAGGTCTCCCGCCGCATAGGCTCCAACGACGTTGGTCTCCTGTTTCTTGTTGGCGGTCACGTATTTCATCTCTGAATCCAAACCAATGTCCAGCTTCGTCGCCAACTCCAGAGCCCCCTTCGCTCCAAGCTCGATGAAGATTCCCTGAGCCGGGATGACTTCTGCATTGTCCAGCTCAATCTGCTCCAATTGCTGCGATCCCTTGATCGCCTTGACGCGGCGCCCCTGATGCAAGTGAATGGAGCTGCTTTCCACCTGAAAACGAAGGTTCTCTGCAACCTGCCCCCCGTCTCCACATATCAAATGCACCTCGTCGGCAATGAGCAGCAGCTTGAGCGCTCCGTAAAACGCAGCACTTTCATCACCCACCACCACAACGATCTGGCCGCGGTAGAAATTGGCGTCGCAGTCGACGCAGTAGCTCACTCCTTTGCCCAACAACTCCTTTTCTCCCGGAACGTTCAGTCGATTGCGCGAAATCCCCATGGCCAGAATCAGGCTCCAGGCCAAAATCGCATGGCCGTCTTCCAGGTCGACCTTGAATCGTCCGTCTTCCTCGCGTGCAATGTCCACAACGTCCAATTCCAGAAACCTTGCCCCGAAACGCTCTGCCTGACGACGGCCCTGATCGAGAACCTCCCGCCCGCTGAGAGTCTCCTCCATGCAGCAGTAGTTTTCGATGTGGGCCTTATAGAGCGAGCTCTTCTGCATCCGCCCCAGTACCGCCACGGAAGATTTGCTGCGGGCGGCGTGCAAAGCGGCCTGAAGTCCCGCAGGCCCGCTGCCCAGGATGACCACGTCAAATTCTGAAATCTTTTCCTCCACAGAGTGCTCCTATGCGAAAACCTTTCATTGACAGAATAACAGGGCCCCCCGCTGAATCGAACGAGAACATCAAAGTCAAGAAGAATTCCTGCTTCAATCGAATCGACCCTCATGAAACACGGCCTGCCGAATCGATCCTCCCTCCCAACCACAGACTGAGGGTGAGGATGACTTTGAGCAGATTGTGCGAAGGCTCGCCCTCTCTCCACATATGAGGATAATACCTTCAGCTGTCTGAAGCAAAGCGCGTTCGGCTCGGATGATCTTCGCATCCGCAGGTTGCATCGAGAATCTATGGTGATGTAGATTTATATCGGCACAATCGAGATTCACCTTCCGAGATGGAGGCCTTTTGCAAAATGGGTGTACGACGGACCCTGCCCTCAGAAGATCCTTTGCGTGAACCGCCCAGCCTGGACGTGACAGCGGCCCTGATCGTCGCCAATGGCCGCGTTTTCATAGCACAGCGTGCTCCCCATCAAAGATCCGGGCTGCTTTGGGAGTTTCCAGGCGGCAAGGTGGAAGAGGGAGAGTCCCTGGAGCGGGCTCTGCAACGTGAGATTCGAGAGGAGCTCTGCTGGGGAATCCAGGTTGGCGAACTGTTTCGCTGTGTTCATCATGTCCACGAGCACCGTGCTCTGCATCTTCACGCCTTCTGGTGCTCCATTTCTGAGGGCAACCTCTGTCTCAAGGAGCACATCGACTGCCATTGGGCTCTGCCAGACGAGCTGAACCGTTTTGAGTTCACCTCCCCGGACGAGGAAATCATCTCCTTCCTCGCAGAAATGAGCTCCCTCCCCGACGTCCTGAAGGAATCCTGAGGTCTATCCACCCTGCTCCGCCCATGTCAGCAGAACGAGGATTCGCGGCCCCCGCTGACATCTCAGGAAGATCCCCTTGATGCACCATCCACTTGCTTCCTTTCGGAGCCGCCCGATGGACGGCACATCATGCGAGGCCATGCGTGGGCATGAGCGAGACAAAGATGCGTGCAGCACTATTGCCAGATGCCGAGGTGGAGGGTTAAATACATCCCTTCGAAATCCGGCTCGGCTCGGCACGTCGCAGAATGGGCGCACCCACCACAGCCTGGCCGAGAGTGTTTGATGGTTGGCGGTTATTTCGGCCCCGGGCATGCTTACTTTGCATGAAGAAGGATGGATTCGATGGAGCAGCAGGCTGGAATCTGGCAGAAAATCAACAAGACGCTCGGGTCTCTGAAACTCACGCTTTTTGTGTTCCTGACCCTGGCGGTGTTCTCGATCATCGGGACACTTCTCCCCCAGGGGATGACCGAGCAAGATCTCCATGAGCGATTCGGACCGGGCCTCGGACACTGGATTGAGAGCGTGGGCTTCCACGACGTCTACCGGACGGGGTGGTTCCGATTCCTTCTGCTCTTGCTCTGCGTGAATCTCGTTGTCTGCAGTTTGCAGCGCCTGCCCAAGACTCTGAAGCTGATCCGGCACGAAGAGGGAGACATCAATCCCGATAAGCTGCTCAAGCTGTCAACCCATGTTGAGCTGACGACCCGCCTTCCCTGGGAGGAGACCCGGTCCCGTCTCACCCGAGTCCTGTCCGACGGGTTTGCATCCCCAAAGGTCTCCCTCAGCTCCGACACTTATACCGCCTATGCGATCCGGGGGAAGTGGTCCCCACTGATGGTTTACGTGGTCCATTCCAGTGTGTTGATCGTTCTGGCGGGTGCACTGTTCGGATCTATTTTTGGATTCAAAGGATTCATGCAAATCTCTGAGGGAGCGAGCTCGGATGAGGTGATCCTTTCTTCCGGGCACCAGCAGATCACTCTTCCCTTCAAAGTCCGCTGCGACGATTTCGACGTTTCCTTCTACGATACCGGAGCACCCAAGGAATTCCGGTCGGACCTGACCGTCCTGACCAATGACCAGCCCGTTCACAGGCAGACCATTCGCGTCAACGATCCCATGAGCTACGAAGGGATCACCTTCTATCAATCCTCCTATGGGAACACCTTGAAGCTTGCCGAACTGGAGCTCAGCGACAAGGCCGCCGGAATCTCCCAGAAAATGACACTGCGCTTTCGGGAGGCCGGTTCGATACCCGGCACTCAGGATCGGGTCCAACTGGTCCAGTACCAACCCGATTTCAGTCGGTTCGGACCCGCCATCGGAGTCGTTCTTCAAAAGCATGGCCAGCAGGAGTCGAGCGGTTCATGGATCCTTGTGAATATGCCCGATTTCCACGGGAACCGGATCGAGAACTACCATGTAAAAGTCCTTCGGACGGAAGTTTCCCAATACACCGGCATCCAGGTCAAAAAGGATCCCGGCGTGTGGTTGGTGTATGCCGGATTCACGGCCATGCTGATTGGAATAGGGTTGGCCTACTACACCAGCCAAAGGAAGATATGGGTCTGGGCCGCCCCGAAAGGGAGCGCCCAGCGAGTTGTGATCGCCGGCCGGGCGAACAAGAATTCACTTGCCTTCGAAGCTGAATTCACCCAATTATGCGAGCGCTTCATGAACGACCTCAAGTAGGTCGCGGGAAAGAGAGTATGCGTGATGAACAGCTCACTGCTTCTGAGTGTCACGACATTCGGTTATTTCGGATCGACGGCTCTCTATCTGAGCGGAGTAGTCTTTCGCCTCAAGAGCGTGCTCACCATCGGCAGCCTGGTGGCATTGGCGACCCTGATCATCCATACGGTGGGGATCGGCCTGCGGTGGAAAGAGTCTTACGACCTCGGGTATGGCCATGCACCGCTTTCCAATCTCTACGAATCCCTGGTCTTTGCCGCATGGGCCATCATGCTGCTCTATCTCATCATGGAGTACCGAACCAGGCAGCGGACGCTCGGAGTGTTCCCGGCACTCTTCGCCTTTCTGGCCATGGCCTACGCCTCGTTTTCGACCAGCGTCGACGCGAAGATCCAGCCACTGCTTCCCGCCTTAAAGAGCAACTGGCTCATAGCCCATGTGATCACATGCTTTCTGGGATATGCGGCTTTTGCCGTTGCCTGCGGAATCAGTATTGTCTATCTGATCAAGAAGACGAATGAAGCCGGAGACAAACCGGGTGCCATGATGGCGATGATGCCCGAAGCGAGGCAGTTGGAGGAGCTCAACTATCAGCTCATCTTGTTCGGTTTTCTATGGCTCTCCCTTGGCATCATCACGGGATCGGTCTGGGCCAATTCTGCCTGGGGGACCTATTGGAGCTGGGATCCCAAGGAAACCTGGTCGCTCATCACCTGGCTGGTGTATGCCGCCGTGCTGCACGCCCGGACGATGCAGGGCTGGAGAGGCAAACGGGCGGCCTGGTTGTCGCTTGTGGGATTCGGATGTGTCCTCTTCACCTATTTCGGCGTGAATTTTCTGCTGAGTGGTCTTCACAGCTATGCCACCCAATGAGCTGAGTGCGGGAGTTGAAGAATGATGGGACTGGGAGTGGGTGAACTGATTCTCATTCTGATCCTCGTTCTTTTCTTTTGCGGGGGAAAAAGGCTTCCTTTGATTGGAGAAGGGCTCGGGAGAGGTATCACAGAATTCAAAAAGGCCATCCGAAACCTGTCGCAGTCAGAAAAGGATCCCGACAAGAAACACTGAGCCCCCTGAAACAAGAAGGGCCAGATTCTCGGAACCGATGACCGCTGGAATGAGGTGTTCTTGAGAGGTTTCCGACCATGGGCCGTTGAGTTGTGGGTTCAAGGTCGTGCTGGATTCCTTTTTTCCGAGCTGTTGCACCAAATAAGAAGGAGAAATGCCGAGATGTTCGGAATCGGGTTTCCGGAGCTCCTCCTGATCATGGTTGTCGCCCTCGTCGTCGTGGGTCCCAGCAGGCTTCCGGACCTTGCACGTGCATTGGGTCGAGGGTATGCGGAGTTCCGTCGGGCCACCGATGAGCTCAAAGAAACCTTTGAGCAGGACGACACCGTGCGGGAGATCAAGCAGGAATTCCAGTCGGCACAGCACGAGGTCCTTTACGGAGAACGGCCGTCCATCAGGAAACCCGCGGAACCTGCCAAAAAGGAGGAATCGGGTACCAGGCAGGCGTCCACTGACTCCCCGTCTGAAACGTCCTCCGAGCAGTGAATTCGAGCCTCGTGACAGATCGTGGGGAGTATGATGGATAGGAAGAGGAAGTAAAGATCCATGTCAGAAGACGATAAGATGCCCTTCACCCAGCATCTGGAAGAGCTCCGGAAAAGGCTGATCGTTTGTGCCGTGGCGATTGCCGTTGGATTTCTCATTGCCTACGCGTTCAAAGAGAAGATCTTCGAGATCCTCATGCGCCCCTGGATTGAAGCCATGCCCAAAGGGCATGAGGCGAAGCTCATTTACACCGCACCCCACGAGGCCTTTTTCACATACCTGAAAGTCTCCTTCATCGGCGGCATGGGTCTGGCAGTGCCCGTAGTCGTCTTTCAGTTCTGGAGATTCATTGCTCCCGGCCTTTACGAGACCGAGAGGAAATACCTGATTCCAGTCGTCTTCTTCTCGAGTGTCTTCTTTCTGGGCGGCGCGCTTTTCGGCTACTTCCTGGTATTTCCCGTAGGCTTTCAGTTCTTCGCTTCTTTCGCCAGCGATTACATCACTCCGATGGTCAGCACCAAAGAGTTTCTGACTTTTTCATTTCGGCTGCTTCTGGCCTTCGGGTTTGTATTCGAACTTCCCATATTCGCTTTCTTCCTGGCTCGGCTGGGCCTCATCAACGCTGAATTCCTGAGACGCCAGCGTAAGTTCGCCATTGTGGCCATCTTTATCGTTGCCGCAATGTTGACGCCGGGGCCGGATGTTTTTTCGCAGCTGCTGATGGCAGGTCCGCTTATGATCCTGTACGAGATGAGCGTCTGGATTGTCCACTTTTTTGGGAAGAAGCGTGTCCCTGAGGACGCCGTCTCTGAACATGTCGACTCGTCTGTGTGATCCTGCCATAGCAATCCTGATCATCCTGTCTTTCACCGGAGGGTAGATCATCCATGCAGAAAACCATGCTCATTCTGGCCACAAGGAATTCAGGAAAGACTCGAGAGATTCAGAGCTTCCTGGAGGGTTTCCCCATAGACATCAAAGACCTGAACGATTTCGGTCCCATCCCGGAGGTCGTTGAAGACGGCGTCACATTTGAGGAGAATGCCTACAAAAAGGCTCACTTCACGGCGAGAGTTCTCGGATTCCCGGCCCTGGCTGATGATTCGGGGTTGGAGGTAGAGGCCTTGAACGGTGCCCCGGGGGTTCATTCGGCCCGCTACGCGGGCCCCAACGCATCGGACGAGGAGAACAACCAGAAGCTTTTGGACAGTTTACGCGGCCAGGAAAACCGCAAGGCTCGCTTCTGCTGCGTCCTGTCTCTGGCCGTCCCCGCGGGTCCTGCGCTCACGTACGAAGCCCACTGCGAGGGAAGCATTTTGGACCAACCGAGGGGCACCAACGGGTTTGGCTACGACCCCGCATTCTTCTATGAACCCCTGGGAAAGACCTTTGGCGAAATGACACTGGAGGAAAAATCCCGGGTGAGCCATCGAGGCAAGGCCCTGGGCGAGCTGAAGAATGAATTCGGCAAGGTCCTCAAATGGCTGGAACTGCGCATGGCCGAAGAGCTGGAACGACGCGGCCGGCACGAATGCCACGATGCCGAGGCTTGAGAGGTCAGGGATGGCTGAAGGATGACCAGCGATCAAAACGACCGATACAGCTTCCGCCATGGCTGCCGACTGGTCTGCCGGGCGTCGCTGATGGCCAGCTGAAGCGCTTCGGCGGCAAGCTCGGCGCAATGGCTTTCATGCATTGGAAGGGTTTCGAGATACTCCATGATATGGCCCGCCGTGATGTCCCTGGCCTCCGGCAGCAACTTTCCCATGGCCAAATGGACGGCGGTGTTGGCACAGGCCACGGAGTAGATGCAGCCGTTTGTCTCGAATGAGGCGGACTCGATGATCCCATCGCGCAGCATGAGGAAGATCTCGACAGTGTCCCCGCACTCCCTGCTTTTCCGTCCGTACCCGTCCGGCCGCCTCAGCGATTGCCGCCTGTCCGATTTGAAGACCATTTCAAGGAAGCGCGCCGAGTGCTTTTCCCAGAAGGCCATGGCATTGATTTCCAAGTATGCTCCTTTTCCATGCTCCCTGATATGCCACGATCTCCTGCGGGTCGATCAAGGCATTTCTATCCTATCCGATTCCCTCGCAAAACCATAGAGTCGGATCGACCTGCGCTCGCTCTCAGACACCGCAAGGGCACCATGTACATGGAGCGGTCCTGACGAATCCTGCTGATTTCTGGCCTGCTGCTTCAGCCGGCGTGAGGGCATGGTGGGACTTCCTGCACATCCCCCCGGCAGCAGGACAGATTGCCGTTCGGGTTGAAGCTCTGTCAGTTTTTGAATTGAAATTGCCAAGGAACTGCGTATGATTTGGAAGTTGTCATCATTCATTGTTTTTCGGGGACAAGGTCTTCTGTTGGGGCCTCCGTCGGGGTTCTGTCGGCGTTGAGCCAATTCTTCCCAAAACACGTGCCCGGCATTTTCCGTGAGCCACCTGAGATGGCCTGCTTCATAAACCCGGCGTTCATGTCTCACTGGGAGCGTTTCGGTGGCTTGGTACTCGAGGAAAAGCACTGAGGTTGAATCATGCATCTTGTGAAGAGAAAAAGATGGAGGCCTCTCCTTCGGTTCGTGGGGGTACTTCTGGTGATGTTGACAGCTGGGATGTCCTGTTCTGCATTGGGAAACTCACACAGCAACCTCAAAGACTTCGGTTTTGCAGTGGACCAGTTCCATAATGCTGTGCGCTGGGAAACCTACGATATGGCTCTTCTCTTTGTAAGTCCGCCGCTTGCGGATGACTTCTATCGATTGACGGATGTGCTTCAGGGCAAGATCCGCATCATGGAGTACGAAATCAGAAACCCGCTGTATGATCCGCTGAGTCGCACCGGCTCAGTCACCGTCCACATCAAGCTGTATCACTCCGACGGTCCGAGACTTCAAACCAAGACGGTTCAAGAGAAATGGGCCTTTATGGATAAGGAGAACAGATGGCAGATCATACAGCATGATTTGAAAGAGCTCCTGAACTGAGTCGGGCTCGAACGCCCTTCCCCTCCTGCGCCATTTGACGCGTCATCGCTCGTGTCTTCAGGATTCTGCCTGGTTTGCTCCCGCTCACTCCATCATTCACTGATCCCTGGACGTGCTTCTTTTGCTTGAAGGACAAGCAGAGCCGTGTCCTCACGCTCGGACACCATCTGGACGGCATGAGCCTGTCCCGTCGTCTCCCCAACAACGCCGCTTGAACTGGATGAATTCCGATGAGGTGCTCGAATGCGCTACTCCCTCTTCAACAGCTCGCTTATCTTCGGTCTGGTGCTGATCCAATGGACGGTTCTCTGTTGTCCTGCTGCGGGCGATTCCGCAGCGGATCGGGAGGAGGCCGCGCGCTTTCTCTATCGAGAATTTCGAGACGTGAAGACCTTTGGGATGATTGCAGTCTCCCTTGTGGGGCAGGCAGAGCAGATCGGACTGAAGACGGATGAGATGACACAGCATGCCAAGGCCAAGTTTCGTGAGTATTTTTCAGGTGTTCGACTGGAGGACATCTCGGGGGATTCCAATCGGTTCCTCTCTTTGCTGCTCAAACGGGACAGAACCGTCGGCAACATCACGTTCAGGATATGGGTCCTGGGTGAGGAGTATCCCCTCGTGTACCATATCAAGTGCGATGCGGGGAATTTTGACAATCCTTCCATATGGACGGAAGAAACCTTGGGGCATGGAACCAAGGCCGGATTGAAGGAATCCATACCGGCCATCATCGATGAAATGTTGAAAACGCTGGCTGTTGCGTTCTTCAAGGTGAGGGCTCTGGAGATGTGAGCCGGAGATTGGCGCGCATTGTGTGAAGGCCTCGGCAGCGTTTGCGGCGCCCAAGGTGCAGTGTTGAATTCGCACGGGGTGCTGGGCCTTTGGAGCTTTTCCATCGAGTGTTATTCTGCTATAGATATGTCTTGGCGGTTGCGGACCGCTCCCGTACCGGAAGCAACGGGTCAGTTCCAGGCTTGGCCATGGGTCACAGGAGCTGTCGTCGTTACTAAAACTATTTCTGGAGGCTTCTCAATTGAGTCCTTTCTATAAGAATCTGGCTCTGTGGCTGGTGATCAGCCTGATGGTGATCCTGCTTTTCCACATGTTTCACCAGCCCCAGCAAACCAGCAACGAAACGACTTACACGCAGTTTCTCACTTCTGTTCAGAAGAGTGAAGTGTCACAGGTCACCATTCAGGGAGACCGGGTGCTCGGAACGTACACGGATGGCAAGCATTTTCGCACGTTCGCCCCGAGAGACGCCGAGCTGATCCGCATTCTGCGCGAACATGGCGTGGACATTCAGGCGAAGCCCGAAGAGGAATCGCCCTGGTATTACACCTTACTCATCAGTTGGTTCCCCATGCTACTGCTCATCGGCGTCTGGATCTTCTTCATGCGCCAGATGCAGATGGGCGGCGGCAAGGCCATGAGCTTTGGCAAGAGCCGGGCGAGATTGCTGAACGAGACCTCGAAGAAGATTCTGTTTGACGATGTGGCGGGGGTCGATGAGGCCAAGGAAGAGCTGCAGGAAATCGTGGAGTTCCTCAAGGACCCGAGAAAATTCACGCGGTTGGGTGGGCGGATCCCCAAGGGAGTCCTTCTGGTGGGAGCGCCTGGAACGGGGAAGACCCTGCTGGCGAGGGCCATCGCAGGCGAGGCGGGAGTCCCCTTTTTCTCGATCAGCGGTTCCGATTTTGTCGAAATGTTCGTGGGTGTGGGTGCTTCCAGGGTGCGCGACCTTTTCCTGCAGGGCAAGAAAAATGCCCCATGCATCATCTTCGTCGACGAGATCGATGCCGTTGGACGGCACCGCGGAGCAGGGCTTGGTGGGGGCCATGATGAGCGCGAACAAACCCTAAACCAGCTCCTGGTCGAAATGGACGGCTTCGAATCCAACGAGGGCGTCATCCTCATCGCCGCAACCAACCGACCCGACGTGCTTGACCCGGCTCTCTTGAGACCCGGTCGATTCGACCGACAGGTCGTTGTTCCGGTTCCCGACATTCGCGGTCGAGATGGAATACTCAAGGTGCATCTCCGCAAGAAACCTCTGGCCCCGGACGTGGACACCCGTACACTGGCCAAAGGGACACCGGGATTTTCCGGTGCAGACCTTGAGAACCTGGTCAACGAAGCCGCTTTGCTCGCGGCCCGCAAGAACAAGGACCAGATCGACATGTCCGATTTCGAGTCGGCCAAGGACAAGGTCATGATGGGCCTGGAGCGCAAGAGCATGATTCTCAGTGAGGAGGAGAAGCGCACGACGGCCTATCATGAAGCCGGTCACGCGCTGGTGGCGCGTGTCCTGCCCAATGCCGATCCTTTGCACAAGGTCACCATCATTCCTCGGGGGCGCGCTCTCGGCTTGACTCAGCAGCTTCCCCAGGACGACCGCCACACCTATTCCAAAGCGTTTCTGCTGGACAGCATTGCCATCTTCATGGGCGGACGCGTTGCCGAAGAGGTCGTCTTCGCCCAGCGAACCACGGGCGCAGCCAACGACATCGAGCGCGCCACGCAGCTGGCGCGCCGCATGGTGTGTGAGTGGGGAATGAGTGAGGAGATGGGTCCTTTGAGCTTCGGCAAGCGCGAGGAGCAGGTCTTCCTGGGGCGGGATATTGCACAGCACCGCGATTACAGCGAACAGACGGCGATCAACATTGACAATGAGATCCGGCGTCTCGTCGAGACCAACTATCAGCGGGCCAGCGAGATTTTGACGGAGCATGTGGATATCCTGCACGGTATCGCCGGCGCTCTGCTGGAAAAGGAAACTCTCGCTCTCCGTGACGTGGATCTCATCATTTCCTCCACCGACCCCGCTCTGATGACCAAAATCGGCGAGCAGGATCGCACCAGGTCCAAACCCGAGCGGATGCCGGCGGATGATACACCTCAGCAGCAGATGCCGGTTCCTGCAACATCGGAGGCAGGCTCCCCATCCGCATCTGACACTGGAAAATCTGAGAACGAGCCAGTGGACTCCAACGAGTGATCCCGGAGGTGCTCGGTACGGCGCTGGTTCATGCCCCACTTTCCGTTCTATCCCGGGTCGATACGGACATCGTTCCGTGGTCGGCTCCACCCAGAACCCGCCGGCTCTGCCATTCAAACCCTTTCTCCCCCTGACGATCGCAACGGATGGCTTCGATGGCTCTTCATCCCCGAAAGCGTTTCTCCCTGCGCCTTGCAGGTCGCACCGAGCCCCTGGTGCTTGGAGAGCGCACCCTTGTCATGGGCATCGTGAACATTACCCCCGATTCGTTTTCAGACGGGGGGAAATGCTTCGGCAGTGAGGCGGCCATCCAGCAGGCACGTGGGATGGTCGAGGCCGGGGCGGACATCCTGGACATCGGCGGCGAATCGACCAGGCCCTTTTCAGAGCCGGTCAGCGTGGACGAAGAATTGCGCCGAGTGATTCCAGTCATCGAGGGGATTCGGAGCTTTTCTGTAATCCCCGTATCCATCGACACCACCAAGGCCATGGTTGCTCGACGCGCCCTGGCCAGCGGAGCCAACCTCATCAACGACGTGAGCGCCCTCGCCTTTGATGAGGCCATGGTCGAGGTTGCCGCTCATGCGGGCTCTCCGGTCATCCTCATGCACATGCAGGGAACCCCCAGGACCATGCAGGAAAACCCTCGCTACGCCTCCCTTTTCTCTGAAATCATCGCCTTCCTGGAGGAGCGGATTCAGTTCGCTGAGAAGAACGGGGTGGATCGCAGTCAGGTTATGGTGGATCCAGGCATTGGCTTCGGCAAGACCGCAGCCCACAATGCGAGGATCGTTGCACGTCTCGAGTTTTTGCACGCCCTGGACCGGCCGATTGTGTTCGGGGCGTCCCGCAAACGTTTCATCGGGTCCATTCTGGAGCGCGATGTCGATGATCGTGAAGTCGGCACTGCGGTGGTCAACACGCAGGCCATTGCTGCGGCGGCGCACATCATTCGTGTCCATGATGTCCCGTTTCAAAAACAGGTGGCGGTCATGGCTGACGCATTGCGGCATCTCACCTGATTGGGTCCACGCGCTGCTCACCGCGCACTGTTGTTGTTTTGTCATGCCTGTTGACATTTGAGGCAGCGGAGATTCAGGAGATCACCATGGGCAAGCTTTTTGGAACTGACGGAATCCGAGGACTGGCGAACGAGTTCCCCATGACCACCGACCTGGCCCTCAAGGTGGGATGTGGAGCCGCACATATCTTCAAGAGTCGCCATCGACGTCCGAAGATCATCATTGGCAAAGACACGCGGCTATCGGGCTACATGATCGAATATGCCATCACCGCCGGGATTTGCTCCATGGGTGTGGACGCTCTCCTCGTAGGGCCCCTGCCTACGCCTGGAATCGCTTTCATCACGGGCAGCATGCGAGCGGACGCCGGCATTGTCATCTCAGCCTCGCACAACCCCCATGAATACAACGGCATCAAGATCTTCGGATCCGACGGTTACAAGCTCCCCGACGATATGGAGCGGTACATGGAGGAGATCATCGATTCCGGTGAGATCGAGCGGCTCCAGCGCCCCCTGGCGGCCGACATCGGCAGGGCCCGACGCATCGATGACGCTCAGGGACGCTACATCGTCTACCTCAAGAACACCTTCCCCCGAGCTCAAACCCTGGAGGGTGTGAAGCTGGTGATCGATTGTGCGCATGGCGCCGCATACCGTGTCGCCCCGACGGTGTTCGAGGAGCTCGGGGCCGACGTGATCCTCACGGGAGACCGTCCCAATGGCCGAAACATCAACAAGGAGTGCGGGGCGCTCCATCCCGAGCACATGGCTGCGCTGGTTCGCGAGCACGGAGCCCAGGCCGGCTTCGCCCTGGATGGCGACGCCGACCGCGTCATCTTTGCCGACGAGAAGGGTGAAATCCTGGACGGTGACCAGCTGATGGCCATTTGCGCAACCCATTATCTCAAGCATGGCATTTTGAAGGAAAAGACGGTTGTCGCGACGATCATGAGCAATCTGGGGTTCGAAGTGGCCCTCCAGAGACAGGGAGCCACCCTCGAGCGCACGCTCGTGGGCGACCGATATGTTGTCGAGCGGATGCGCCAGCAGGACTTCAATCTGGGGGGTGAGCAATCCGGGCACCTGATTTTCCTGGACCACAGCACCACGGGAGACGGCATCCTTTCCGCCCTGCAGATCCTGGCGGTCATGCTCACTGAGAACCGCCCCCTTTCCGAGCTCAAAACCGTCATGGAGCGTTATCCCCAGAGACTCATCAACGTTCCCGTTGCCCAGGGCAAGCGCATGGATGGGATCACCGAGTTGAAGACCCTGCAGCAACTGCTGTGCGAGCGGCTCGGATCTGAGGGCCGTATGGTCATCAGGCCTTCGGGCACGGAACCGGTGATTCGGGTCATGGTCGAGGGAATCGATGCCGGCCTCATCGACGAGACGGCTCATGAAATGGCAGAAGGCATTCGGAAGCATCTCGCGTAGACTCCACTCCCAATCTCCGAGGATGACTCATGCTCCTGGCTATGGATATCGGCAACACCAACACCGTCCTGGGCCTCTTTGACGGCAACGAGATCGTCCAGGACTGGCGCATTCGCACGGAAGTCAACGCCACCATCGACGAATACGGAATCATGATCCGAAGCCTGTTCAGCGCCAGCGGACTGGCGCCGGACAAAGTCGACAGCATCATCATCTCGTGCGTGGTTCCACCGGTGCTCAATGTGGTGGAGCGCTTCTGCAGCAAATACTTCTCACTGACTCCATTGATCGTCGGGCCGGGCATCAAGACCGGCATGCCCATCTTCTACGACAATCCCAAGGAAGTCGGGGCCGACCGCATCGTGAATGCCGTGGCAGCTTACGAGGCATTCCGGAAGGCGACCATCGTGGTGGATTTCGGGACGGCAACCACTTTCGACTATATCTCGGATCGAGGCGAGTACCTCGGCGGTGTGATCACCCCGGGCATCATGATCTCCTGCGAAGCCCTGTTCCAGAAAGCCTCCAAACTGCCAAGGGTCGAGATCTTCGCCAAACCCCTCTCCATCATCGCCAAGAACACCATCGCCTCCATGAACGCCGGAATCGTGTACGGCTACGCGGGCCTGGTGGAAGGGATCATCAACCGCATCCGGCGGGAGGTGAGCACGGACCTGCGAGTCGTGGCCACGGGAGGGCTGGCCCCGCTGATTGCCGGCGAATGCCCGGCCATTGAGGAAGTGGACGATTACCTCACCCTCAAGGGGCTCAAGATTATTTTCGAGCGAAACCAGAAGGCTCAGTGACCTTGAAACCGATTCGACCCGGGGACTGCATCGGCCTTGTGGCTCCCGGCAGCCCATTCGATCGTACGAAATTCCAGATCGCCTGCGATCTCCTGGAGCGGCAGGGCTATCGAGTGAGCACAGGGGTCAATGCATTCAAGTCGAGAGGATATGTTGCAGGTGCCGAGTCTGCCCGAGCCGCCGATCTTGTGAACGCCTTTCTGGATCCGGAGATCGCTGCCGTCATCAGCATTCGGGGAGGATACGGATCCGGCTGCATGCTGCCCTGGCTCGCCTTTTCCAAGATCCGGGATCGGCTCAAGCCGTTCGTCGGCTACAGCGATGTCACCTTTCTTCACCTGTCGTTCCAGGCGGCGTTGGGCTGGGCGACCTTCCATGGTCCCAATCTCATGGATCTGGCAGAGAATCCCGAGTCTGCCATCAAGCTGCTTCAGTCCCTCCAGGGGGAGCGCGATTTTTCATTCGAATTCACCGATGACCGGATCCTGCAGGAAGGGGTGGCCTCCGGAAGACTCGTCGGGGGCAACCTGACCTGCCTGGTTCATCTGATGGGCACCCCATACTTTCCGGACCTCGAAGGCTGCATCCTTTTCATCGAGGATTGCAACGAACAGCTTTATCGCCTGGATCGCTGCATCAACCAGCTCAAACTGGGGCGTGTGCTCGATCGACTGGCAGGGTTCATCATGGGCCGGTTCACCGGCTGTGGTGACGAGAGTGAGCTCCAAGCCATGGTCTCCCACTATGTGAGACCCTTTCGCTTTCCGGTTGTGGCCGGTCTTCCTTTCGGGCATATCCCCGAAAACGAGATCCTTCCGCTGGGCATCCCTTTTTTGCTGAACACCTATGAGCATACCCTTGGCCCCCTCGCCTCCCCATTCGACTCTGTCGCCTGATCTGGATCGGGAGCTCCGGGAGCTTTTCCAGAGCGCTTTGGATCAGAAGGTCTTTTCGGGAGCCAGTCTCGCCGTTGCTCGGTCCGACCGCATCGTGCTCACGCACTGCTGGGGAGTCACCCACGACGGTGGGGCCTCCCTCGACGAGCACACGCACTTCGATCTGGCTTCTCTCACCAAGCCTCTTGTGACGGCCTCGCTGTGCATTTGGGCTGTGAGCAGCGGGCGGCTTGATCTGGACAGCAGGCTGGACAGATTCTTCCCCCAAACCTCACTTCGCGCCCCGATGCGCGAGGTCTCCATCCGGCACCTGCTCAATCATTCCTCGGGACTGCCCCCCTATTGGCCCTTTTACATCGATCTCATTGGGATCCCCCAGACTGAAAGGCGAGAGGCCCTTCTCGCCCTCATCCTCGATTCACCCCTCATCGGGAAGCCCGGAGTCGCCTCATGCTACAGCGACCTGGGTTTCATGCTTCTGGGAATCCTTCTGGAGAATCTCCTCGGGGCCCCCCTGGACTCCCTGGCAGCGCAACTCCTCTCCAGCTCCATTTTCGACCGGCAGCTCCATTATTGCCGGATGGACGTTGAGTCCGACCCATCGTGCCCCGCCAAGACTCCACCGAAAACTCCTGCTGCATTTGCCGCGACGGAGCTCTGCCCATGGCGCAAACGTCTTCTTGTGGGAGAAGTCCACGATGAAAACGCCTATTGCCTGGGCGGCGTTGCCGGGCATGCGGGGCTTTTCGGCACCGCGTCGGGCGTTGTTCAATGGCTCACGTTTCTTTCCGGGGTTTATAAGGGAGAGGATTCGGGGTCCTCATGGTCTTCTGCTGTCGTGAGGGAGTTCTGGGATCGCCCTCAAGCGTCCCCAACCGGCACATGGGTCCTTGGATTCGATACACCGAGCCCTTCGGAGTCCAGTGCGGGTGAGCTCATCTCTCCCCACAGCGTCGGCCACCTGGGATTCACAGGGACATCCTTCTGGCTGGATCTGGAAAAGGATCTGCTGATCGTGCTGCTCACAAACAGAGTTCATCCTTCTCGCAGGAATGATAAGATCAAGCAGTTTCGGCCATTACTCCACGACCTGGTGATGAGAGGAATTCATGGAGCCTGATCGCGTTCAGACGGTCTACCTGATGGGAATCGGCGGTATCGCCATGGGGACCCTTGCCACCATGCTCATCGAGAAGGGTTTTCGAGTCACAGGATCCGATCAGAACCTGTACCCTCCCATGAGCCACCACCTCGAGCGACTGAAGATCCCCGTTTACCGGGGCTATGATGCTCAGAACCTGAGGCATGCCAATCCGGACATGGTGGTCATCGGAAACGTGATTCGCAGGGATAACCCCGAAGCCCTTCATACCATGGAAATGGGGCGGCCCTACCTGTCCATGCCCGAGGCCATATCCCGTTTCTTCCTCTGTAACCACCGCAGTATTGTTGTCGCCGGCACACATGGCAAGAGCACCACATCTGCACTTCTGGCCTGGCAACTTCTCCAGGGGGGGCTGGACCCCAGCGCCTTCATCGGAGCATTTCTGAAGGACTGGAGCGCGAGCCATCGGCTGGGTAAAGGACCCTACATGGTGGTCGAGGGTGACGAGTATGACACGGCGTTCTTCGACAAGGGCCCAAAGTTTCTTCATTATCAACCCCACATCGGCGTGCTCACCAGCATCGAGTTCGACCATGCCGATATCTTCAAGGATCTGGATGCGATCAGGGAGGCGTTCTGCCGATTCGTCGAGCTCATCCCGGAGGACGGAACCTTGATCCTCAACATGGACGATCCCGAATGCCGGCGCTTGAAAGACCTCTGCAAAGGGAACGTGATGGGCTATGGGGCTTCACCCGAGGCTCAGTGGCGGCTGCTCGACCTTGGATATTGCGAGGGCCACGTCCAGATGCGTTTCCTGGATGGACTGTCCGGATTGCCATCTGAGTTGAAGAGCCCTCTCCCCGGGAGACACAACGCATCCAACACCCTTGCCGTCGTCGCGGCCTGCCGTCTGGCCGGGATGGAGCTCGATTCCCTCGCCCATGGTCTGGAGTGTTTCAAAGGAGTGAAGCGGAGGCAGGATCGCATCGGGGAGGTGAACGGCATCCTCGTCATCGATGACTTCGCCCACCATCCCACGGCAGTTCAGGAGACAATCCAGGCCTTGAAGCACTTCTATCCCTCACGCCGATTGATCGCGGCCTTCGAGCCCCGGACCAACTCCAGTCGGCGCAACATATTTCAGGAGGCCTACGCCAGGGCTTTCGACAGAGCCGACCGGGTGTGCATCAAGTCACCCAGCGGGCTGGAGACCATACCGGATTCCGAACGCCTGGACAGCGCCAGGCTGGTTCGGGACATCGCCGGCCGTCACAAAGAAGCGTACCTCTTCGCAAGCACCGATGAGCTCATTCATCATCTGCTCAGTGAGGGAAGAAGGGGCGACCTCATCCTGTGCATGAGCAATGGAAGCTTCGATGGACTGCCCGTGAGGCTTGTGCAGGCTCTCGAATCGTCGGTTGATCGACCTGCGTGAGGCGGTGTGAGCCCCGCGCCGGGGTCAGTTTCTGGTTTCTGGTTTCTGGTTTCTGGTTTCTGGTTTCTGGTTGAGGGTTGAGGGTTGAGGGTTGAGGGTTGAGGGTTGAGGGTTGAGGGTTGAGGGTTGAGGGTTGAGGGCGGTAGGCGGAGGATCTTGGTGGGATCGTATGGCTGCTGGGGAAGCGAGCGTATACCAGGCGCTACCCTGGTGAGCCATCCGTCTCGCCCAGCAAGGGTGATATGGCCTGTGGGATCACATTCTTTGGGAGGAAGATGATGCCTCGCATCCTGCTCCATACTTGCTGCGGTCCGTGCACCCTCTTTCCGGCCAGGTCCCTCCTGGACGCCGGCTGGCTCATCCACGGGTTCTTCTACAATCCCAACATTCAACCCTACCAGGAAATGGTCCGGAGATTGGAGGCCCTGCATATCATCGCAGGCCACCTGAACCTGCAGCTGATCGTGCGCGAAGACTATGATCTGGAGGCCTTCTTGAGGCAGACCGCTTTCAGGGAGAGCCAACGGTGCCTCTTCTGCTATGCACGGCGGCTTGACGAAACAGCCCGTCTCGCCAAGAAGAGCCACTTCGATGCATTCAGTACAACGCTTCTATACAGTAAACAGCAGAAACACGACACGATTCGGTCTCTTGCTGAGGAATCCTCCAGACGACACGGGATTCCTTTCCACTATGAGGATTTTCGGGTGGGCTGGGCCGCAGGCCAGAACGAGGCACGCGATCTTGGCGTTTACAGGCAGGTTTACTGCGGCTGCATCTACAGCGAGAGGGATCGCTTCTACAAGCCCAAATCATCCAAAGAGGGGGCACCCTCTCTCCCCATCCGCTGAAAGTCCTCCCCATCATGGATCGCCCTTCGAAAGACCCATCGGCCCGGCACTCGGCCCGGCACATACGTCAACATATCAAGGCCTATTACGAAAGGCTCTTCAACGGTCACTCAGCTCCTTCGCCCGAATTGCCCATTCGCCAGGGCAGGGATCTGGCAGCAGCCCTCCTCTATCCCCTCGATTCCCTTGCGGTTTTGCCTGCCCGCATTTGGGAGCACTTCCTTCCCTGTGGCAATCCGCTTCAATACCTTCACCCCAAAGCCGGAGACTCCATTCTGAATCTGGGATCGGGGATCGGCATCGACTCCATGGCGCTGGCTCAGACCTGCGAATATCCAATCGATATCGTGAACCTGGACGTGGTTTCTCAGATTCTGTTCGAGTCGAGGACTGTGACATCGGAGCTCGGTCTCTCGGGGCTCGATCCATCCCATAGCTCGATCTCATTCATCTGTGGCGAGGGATCGCACCTGCCCTTTCGTCCTGCCACTTTCGACTGGATCCTCCTGAACGGTGTCCTGAACCTCTTCCCCGACAAGCAGAGTTTGCTGACCGAAATCTGGCAGGTTCTGAAGGAAGGTGGGCGGCTGGTCGTGATGGATTTGTGTGCGGCTACGGAGTTGCCTGAATACTTCGAGAAGGAGCTGGATGGGTGGGCATGGTGTATGAGCGGTGCCCACACCAAATCGCAACTGGTGGAGATGGTCGAATCAGCCGGCTTCCGAGTGGAGGTTCTCTCAGAAAACGAAGACCCGGATTTGCTTTTCCGGATGGGGCTCCTGGCTCGAAAAGCGTCTTGAAACCTGGGCTACCACGTGTGGAAGGCTCGCCTCGGGAGAGCGTCAGATCTCTTTTTCCTCTTCAACCATATCGATGGCTTTGGTGGGACACTCCTCGGCGCATATGCCGCAACCCTTGCAGTAGTCATAGTCGATCTCGACGGGAATCGAACGCTTGACGACTCCCTCAGGGCAGTACAGCCAGCAGATGAAACAGGATGGGCGCTGGTTTCTTGCCGGAGTGCATTTGGAGTTTTGGATGACAGGCCTTAAGGCCCGCCAGTCGCCCGTCTTTCCAGCCTCTCCCTTGCACAGTTTGGAATGAGCGTGCACGAATTCGCGCTTGTTATCTTCTGACATTAAAATGGTCCTTCGCCCCTGGCAGCTTCTGCCGGTCGGAAGTTTGCATGGATCACGCACAGGCGAGTGTGCACTCCCATAGAGCCGCAGTTCCCTCGTAGGCCAACCGCGCCCCGTTCACATTCCTCTCCCCGGCATCCCCTTTGAAGTGGTTCCGCAGAGCCTTCTCGATGCTCTCAAAGCCGATCAAACCAGTGGCCTTGCTGAACCCTCCTAGAATGGCCGTGTTGAAAAGGATTGAGCCGGCCACGATGAGCCCTGCCTCCTTTGCCCACTCAGTGGCATGGGTGGTGCCGACATTGACGGCATTCCCGAACTGAATGCTCTCCGGGGGCTTGCTGGTATTGATCAAAACGAGGCCGTCCGGGCGCATCCCCGAGGTCACGTCCACAACCTTCAGCAGGGTTTCATCCAGAACGACCACCACGTCGGGTTCTTCAACGAGTGAGAACGTACGAATCGGCTCCCACCCAAAGCGCGTGGTGGCTATGACCGGTGCACCTCTGCGCTCGGCTCCAAAAAACGGGGCTGAGGTGACACCCTTGTAGCCCTCGTAGTAAGCGGCCTCGGCGAGAATGCTGGCGGCGGTCACTGCACCCTGTCCACCCCGTCCGTGCCATCTAACCTCTATGCACTTTCTCTTCATGAACTGCGTCCCTCGTGGATACATCCAAAGCCGTGATTCTCAATGCTCATCGCGTGGCGATTGCTGCCGGGAAGCCTTTGATTAATAGCCCTTCAGGGTCATCGAGTCAACCACGAGGTGAACGTCAAACGTCTCGCTCTGATTGATCATCAGCATCAGCCCTTGAACACAAGACATCCATTCATTATGCTTAAGCCTGTCGTGGAGCAAATTGAATTCATCCAACGGGAGGTGCTGATTGGACATGGAAGCACGGGACAGATTGCTGGGAAGCATATCGCTTGAGAATGGGCTCATCATTTCTTTATACGATCGGTCGAGGCCAGTGGCAGGCGATCGATGCCTTGTCCAGCTTCTCATTGACATCCCCATCCCGCTGGATGGAATCATTCTCGATGAGCGTCCGGACTCCGAGGACAGTGTACAGGCCTTCTTGACCCATTATGGCCCGGAGCTGCACTATCAGCTGACCAAGACACGGCATTTTGTACCGAAGCAGGATGTCGACTCGGCGTTGTCGGAGCTGCAGAAGGAGTTCACCTCAGCCAGTCTGGCCTATCTGCATCATCCGGCCTTCGGGAAGCGTTACGCACTCAAGACCTATGAGGAATGGACAGAGAAGGAGCGTTGCCGGTTGGCTCACACGAAAGCTGTTTCGGCGGCTGAGCTTGCGCAAAGGTGAGGAAAAGCGAGGCAGGGGTGCCGAGGTGAGCCTGAAAAGTGAGGAGTCAGGGGCGATGTGGCCCTATGGCTGACAGAATCAAGGGCGTACAATGACCGGAGTGCCCAAAGCAACAATCTGAGACAACTCATCCAGATCACTGGGATAAAGCGCCACGGAGCCATCGGTCCAATCGGCCTGGGCACCTCCACCATGGATGGAAAAATGCCCTGACCAGTTGCTTGTCTCCGGAACGCCAGGTTCTCGCCCAGCCGCTGATGCCATGTGTCGGAAACGCAGAGACGAACCATGACCTGAGCTGGACGAGCGTTTTTCCGACGAGGGCGACGGATCTTTCGTCTTGAGACCCAATCCGTGGTCCGGCAGGGAGCTCTTTGTGAACACCATGAAAGCCCCTTCCGGCGTCCTTCCATCGCCCTCTCGCTCCTTGTCACCCCAAGGTTGTTTCCCAAGCCCGATGGGGTAGTCTCGAACCACCACATTCGCATCGACAACATAGAGCCGACGGCGCTCCTTATAGACGAAAACCTCCGGGTCATGAATATCCGTCAGATGGCGCAGATAATCTATGCGCACAGGGGAACGGCTGGGCAGGGTGGAGAGGGCCAGGCTCCTGTCGAGCTCCAATTTGCTCTCTGACTGGGATCCGTCAACCTTGGAACCGGGCTTTTGTGCTGAACATCCCGTCGCCACAACGGCCAATGCCAAGGTGACACCCATGAGAAGAACTACCCTTCCTACCCCAACCCAAACCATTCAATACCCCCCCGGATTAGCAGCCAGTTCCGAATCACAGCCAAAGCCGTTTGGAAGCGAAACTTCAGCCAAGCTTTCGGCAATCCATCTCACATCCGTGAATCAAATGCAAGGCCCGAGCTCAGAGCTGCACGATTTTGGGAGAGATGAAGATGAGCAATTCCTGCTTCTGTCTCCTCTTCGACTCCTGCTTGAACAGGCGGCCGAGAATCGGAATATCCTTCAATCCAGGAGTCGTGGCCAGCGTGAATCCTTGCGTGTCCCTCATCACGCCTCCGATCACCACGATGCAGCCATCCGCTACCATCAATTCCGTTTTGATCTTTCTCGTGGCAATGGCCGGAGCATCCCCCTGCCCCGTGACAGTAAGATCGGGTTCGTCCTGCTTGGCTTCGATCTCGAGCCTCACCTTCCCGTCGGGCGTGATATGAGGGGTCACTCCCAGTTCAACCACCGCATCCTTGAAAACCGTGCTGACCACACCTGCATCAGCGGCGCTTTGATTCAGATAGGGAATCTGAGTACCCTGTGAAATGCTGGCCTTGACATTGTTCAAAGTCAGGATTTTGGGAGCGGCAATGACCTTGGTCCGATTCTGAGTCTCAAGAGCAGCAATGTTAAAATCCAGAGCAACCAAGGTCTGGCCGACGATCTGAGCCACATTGAAATTGAGCGCGGTTCCGAGGTTCTGCAGGATATCCACTTCGAATTCACGCACCAGTGGATCCTTGTCGTTCAGATTCAGGTTCCAGGAGATGCCCAATTCCTTCCGGGTGTCGTCGCTCATGGTCACCAGGCGGGCCTCGATCATGACCTGAGGCGTAGCCCTGTCCAGGCGGGAGATGAGCTTCCTGGCCGTAGCGATTCTGGCCGGGTAGTCGGAGTAGATGATGAGATTGGTACGCTCATCGATTGAAATCCTGCCTTTATCACTCTTCACTTCATTGATCTTGGAGGCGATTTCAGCGGGCTGAGCATAGTTCACCGTGAGGTATTCCGTGGTTATCTCCCCGAAATCCTTGACGGTTTCGAGCAGTTCCTGCCTGGCTTTGAATTCCTCATTCTGCTGGTTGACCTCTTCGCGCAGCTTGGCCACCCGCGCCACTCTGATCACGCTCCCACTGCGCTCCATGCCAAGGCCGTTCATGGCCAGGACCATATCCAGCACCTGGTCCCAGGGCACCTGTTCGACCTTCAAGGTCACTTTGCCCGCAACATCCGGCTCAATGACAATGTTGGAGCCCGTAACGTCGGCGATGAGCCTCAGAACATTTCTCAGGTCCGCGTCAAGAAGGTCGAGGCTGATGGGTTTTCCCGAATAGACCTTCTTGAGAGGTTCCTGGGGCTCCTGGCTGGCGTTGGTGCGCGCTCGCCTGCTGCGCGCAGGAGCAGCCTCCACGATGACATCGTCGGTCATGCTGGGTGCCGGAGCCTCTTTGACCTTCTTGCGCGCTTCGCCCCTCGGAGGCATCGGCGCGGCAGGAGGGGGAGGGGAAAGGCTGGCCGCCGCCATCCTGTCCGGTGATCCCGCATAAAGGGTGACAGCCAGATTGTTGCCAACCGTGTTGACCACATAGTTGCCGATGGGGTCCGCCATGGTCCCCGTCAGCTGCAATCCTTTCCCTCCCGTGCCCCCGGGACCCGGCTCAGAATACAACAGCGCGAGACCATGGGACGGAGGCGGCAGAGTCGGCAGCCCGCCGGCTCCCGAGATGTCTCCCAAATCCAGCGTGAACCTTGTTGAGGATACTCTGCTGAACATGTAGTCCCTGAAAGGTCCATTGCCCGAAAGGATGACGACTGTTTCACCCGGCCGCCCCTCTATCTGAACTCCCGATAGAGAGGTGGCAACCTGAGGTTGTGCATCACCCGAAAGCCCCTTTTCGGTGACGCTCTCTGTGGATTGACCGGCCTCCGCATTTCCGATCCCGCTCGGTGCCGATGGAGAGGTGGTCGAACACCCCCAGCACCACAGGATCAGGAAAACCCCAACAAGACTCCTCCAGTTTGTCTTTTCTCGACACATACCGCTTACACCCCTTTGCTCTTTCCTTCCTCAAAAGTGTAACCGTTCGCCCCTATTGCCAGCCCCATATCATCAAAACGCCGACTATTTCTTCTTCGGCGGCGTACTCGGTTGAGGAGGTGTGTCCACAAAGCGATACGTGACCACTGTAGCGCCCACTTGAAGGTCTGATCCATCCTTCTGCTTGGTCAGATTGAGGTTCTCAACCTTGAGAATCCGATTCAGCTTGCTCAACCTGTCGAGAAAGACCCCCAGTTCGTGATAGGTGCCCACGATGTCCAACCGAATGGGAATGGCTGCGTGAAACTCGCGGGGCTGTTCAGGTTGCGGCTGGAATAGGATGTTCTCCAGCCCGACCTCGGCACCCAATTGGGAAATATTATCGAGTAAACCCGGTATCTCTTTCTGATCGGGAAGGAACGAGAGGACCTGCTTGAGCTTCTCCTCGGATTCCGCAAGCTCCAGTTTGAGCTTATCCACCTCGACCGCCGCCTGCTTCAATGCCACGAGCTTCTTCTCCTGCTCGCTGACGGAGGTCTGCAGGCGCCTGATGTTCGCGGCCTGATCCTTATACTTCAGAAAGTAGAAGCCCCCTCCCAGCAGCGCCAATGTGATCACGAAGAGCAGTATTCTCTGGGGAGGAGACAACTCACCGAGCTTTTCCTGCAAAACACCCAATGAAAACGAGTCTTTTTTCATGATGCCTGCGCCTTTAGCTGTTTTTGCACTTCGGAGAATGGATAGAAGCGGTAGGTGACCTGGAATTCCCTCAGCTTCATGTTGCTGATCAACTTCTGGCGTGAATGGGTCAGATTGACGCTGCCCTTTTCCACGTAGGGCGACGACTCGAGATTGCGCATGAAATCGGCAATCGACTCATTGCTGAGGGCCACTCCGTCCAGGGTTATGGTGTTGGAAGACTGGGCCAGCCGCTCAAACCAGATTTCCTCGGGCGGAAGCTGCACACTCAGGAGTGCCAGCACACGCACGATCGTGTCTCGATCCTTCTGAAGATTCTCAATGATCGTGCGCTTCTTTTCAACCAGCTCCTTCTGCAGCTTGATGTCTTTGAGCATCTGGTCAAATTTCGCATACTGGTTGACTTCATTTTGAACACTTGTCAACTGAGCCTGCAGGCTCTTGATCCGCTGGCTCTGAACCATCCACAGCAGACCAATGGCCGCGATCATCAGAACAATGCATCCAAGATACGCAAGGGTGAAGAGCTTTATTGCGTCTCTTTTCCTCCTGACACGAGCTGGAAGCAGATTGATCTGGATCATTTCAGTTTGCCTTTCTCAGAGCCAGACCGAAAGCTATGGCCGTTTGAGGACCTACGTAATCGATGTAGTCCGGGTCAAAGACTTTGTCGTCGTATTCCACCTGCCTGAGCGGGTTGAAAATCTCGACTTCGAGATTCATATGGTCCCGGAAAGCCTGGTCCAGGCCGGCAATCCTGCAAGACCCTCCACTCAGATACACTTTGGCAATTCGGTGTTCTGGAAAGTTGCTGTAGTAGAAATCGACCGCCCTCTTGAACTCAGCCAGCCATTTGCGGACCGTGCTCACGAAGATGTCCTCAAGCTCCGCCGCATTCAACTTCAGAGAGCTCTCACCGAGCTTCACCCGCTCGGCCTCCTCCTGACTCAGATCAAACTGGTCCCGGATGCGCTCCGTAATCTGTGCCCCACCAATGGAGATGCCCCTCGTGAAGATCGGCACCCCGCGGAGGACGATGTTCATGATGGCCTTGTTCGCCCCAATGTCGAGCAGCGCGATGCTTTCGTCATTGTTGATTCCATACGCCGCTTCGAAGGCGTTGCTGAGCGCAAAGAAATCAACGTCCACGACGACCGGCTCGAGGCCCCCTCCCCTCACCATGTTCGCGTACTCGCTCACCGATTCCTTCTTGGCCGCCACCAGAAGCACTTCCATGTAGTTGGGGCGGTCCTTGGAGAGATCAAGAATCTGGTAATCCACATCCACTTCCTCAATGTTGTAAGGGATGTACTGACCCAGCTCGACCTGCATGCGGTTCCCCAACTCATCCTCGGTCATGGAAGGCATGTCGATCTTCTTGATCATCACTTCATACCCGGAAATCGATGATGCTGCGTACTTGTCCTTGATTTTCAAATGATTGGTCAGCTGCTGAATCGACCTGGCGATCAACTCCGACCGGTTGACCCTCCCCTCCACAAATGCCTCACCCGACATCTGACTCAACCCAATGTTCATAAGTTTGGGCGGAGAACTGGCCGTATTCAACTGCACCAGTTTGATGCTGTGAGACCCAATGTCCAAACCCAACAAGCTATCCTTCTTCCCAAACATAGTTCAGCCCCGTCCACCAAAACTCATCAGATTTTTAATTGACATTTAGCCACAATTTTAATTTACCATCCTTCCTTGAAAACATGCAAGAAACTTATTAATGTCATTCAACATTTGCATTGAACTGTTTTTTTTCTAAGAGGAGGATATGACCTTGCATTCGATCACCGAGAAGGATGTGCCCACAAGCAGCTCAAAAAGCGTTATACGTGAGTATGCCGAAGCCATTTTCATTGCGGTTCTGCTGGCATTGTTCATCCGAGCTTTCGTCGTTCAAGCCTTCAAAATTCCTTCCGGCTCTATGAAACCTACCCTTCAAATTGGGGACCACATCCTGGTGAACAAGTTCGTGTATGGTGTCAAAATTCCGTTTACAGACAAAGAGCTGCTCCCGATCGGTCACCCTTCCCGTCAGGACATTGTGGTCTTCCGGTACCCCGTGGATCCATCCAAGGACTTCATCAAGAGAGTGATTGGGTTACCGGGTGATACGGTGCTGATACGAGATAAAATCGTTTTTGTCAACGGCCAGCAACTTGAGGAACCCTATGCCGTATTCTCAGACAAACGGTTCCTTCCAGCCACAGCCAGTCCCAGAGACAATATGAATGCGATAACCGTACCAGAAAACAGCCTATTTGTCATGGGAGATAATCGGGATGAAAGCTACGATAGTCGTTTCTGGAAATTCGTGGATATGAGTCAGCTCAAAGGAAAAGCTTTCATCATCTACTGGTCCTGGAACAGTGATGGTCAGCTTTCCTGGAGCCCGGAATCGAGCTACATCCGGTGGAATCGGCTGGGCAGGTGGCTCCACTGATCTTCACCCGATCAAGATTTCAGCTATGGACTTCACAACTAAAACAAGTTGCTTCCTACAGCCCCCAAGCATGGATAAGAACACTCAAGAATACCTGGATGCCATTGTCCAATGGATAGCACGGCAAGCTGAAAGATTCGCCGCCAAGGGAGCCGTCGTGAAACTTGGCGGTGACCTTGGCTCTGCGGTCACTCTGGCCGTCACCCGAGAGGTCTTTGGCGATGAGACCATCGGACTCATCCTGCCCTGCCACGATCGCAATTCCTGGACCCAGGACGCACAGTGGACCGCGAGCCACTTCGGGATCCCATTCGCACAGATGGACCTCTCCCCAATCTTCGACAGCCTGGCACTGCTGCTCCCCACCCGAGACGAGGGCCGGAGCTCCCTCCTCAAGACCCATCTGCAGAATCTGGCACATCGTCAATTCGCTGACGCCAAGGAGCTCCTCATGGTGGGGTCGCAAGATCGTGTGGAATATGAACTGGCCGGCATCCCCGGCCACCCGAACCCACTGGCTGACCTCATCCCCCTGGAACACCTCCTGAGGCGTGATCTCCGCAGACTGGGACGGCATTACGCTCTACCCCGGCGCATCCTGGAAAGACCGCGACTCCTGAACGCCGAAGACCTGTCACGCAGCGGATTGGAGTCACAGCCCTCTTCAAGCGAGCTCGATGCCTGCCTGAGCGGCGATTTCTCCAGGATACCTCCCAAGCTCCGGCATGCTCTCGAAACCATGAAAGAGAGAGCCCTCCAGCTTCGACAGCTTCCCCTCCATAACCGGGCAGCCGCCCCATCCACTCAAGCCGAGCTGTCCCTTTCGGACGAACACGATGCCTACGACCGCAGCATCGAAGCACTCAGCCTGATCAGCAAAGCTATCACCTCCGATCAGTATCTCGAGGATATCCTTCGGCTGATTGTGATGGTCACCGCCGAGGTCATGAAATCCAGCGTCTGCTCCCTCTGGCTGCTGGACGAAAAGGAATCCGTCCTTCGCCTGCGGGCCACCCAGTCCATTGACAGCGAATATCTCAAAGACCGCGTGCTCAAGGTGGGAGAGGGCATCGTGGGCAAGGTTGTGGCTCAGAATCGAGCCCGCGTCGTGACCAATGTGCTCACCGACCCCATTTTCAAAGAAAAGGACCTGGCCCGCCGCATGGGCCTGGTCTCGATGCTCAGTGTTCCCATGCGCGTGGGGGAGCGGGTGATCGGCGTGATCAACTGCTACACTTCACACCCTCACGCGTTCAGCGATCTGCAGATGAACCTTTTGACAACGGTTGCCAACCAGGCCGCCGTAGCCATTGAAAAGACCGAGCTCATGGTCAAGACCAAGGTCATCTCCGAAGAGCTTGAGCGGCGCAAGATCATCGAGAGGGCCAAAGATCTCCTGATGAAGCGACTTTCGCTTTCCGGGGAGGAAGCCTACCGCTGGCTTCAGAAACGAAGCATGAACACCAGGAAGTCCATGCGAGAAGTCTCGGAGGCCGTGCTTCTTGCCATGGAAGGATGAGGCGGACCCCACTGCGGTTCAAGGCGCTGGCAATCATGCCTCCTCATAGATCAGGATTTCCTGACGGAGACGCTCAAAAACCTTGAGGTCAGCCAGCCAGCGCTGCTCCATTTCCCAAATGCTCACCCCTTTCTCAAGCTCCTCCCTCACTCTTCCATCCCCCAGCAGGATATCGACGGGCATCTTCTCATATTCGTACTCGTAGGGCGGCGGCAACCAGCTGAATTCCCGGGGATGCAGCGTCAGGAACGCCTGAAGAACGGCCAGCCCGGTCAGATAGGGGCGGAACAGCTCCCTCTCTGTCACATGAACCTGAAAGCCATAGCAGAGCTCCCCCTTCCACTTGTCGAACATCGGCTCATAGCATATCGGTCTGAAGACGGCGCCGGGCAGCGACGCGTCCCCGAGAAAAGAGAGGAACCCCTTCTGATCCAGGAAAGGAGCTCCGAACAGGTGAAAGGGCAGGGTCGTTCCCCGTCCTTCGCTCACATTCGTCCCCTCCAGCAGCACCATTCCGGGATAAAGCAGAGCCGTCTCCCAGGTGGGCATGTTGGGAGAAGGGAAAATCCAGGGGAGAGACGTTTGCGGGAAGAAATCTGTTCTACGCCACCCCGTCATGGCAATGACGTCGAGATCGACATCGAGCGCCTTTTCTCGAACCACCAGGCGGGCCAGCTCCCCCATGGTGAGACCGTGGCGCATCGGAATCCCGTAACGACCAACAAAAGACTCGAACCCGGCAGCCAGGAGATTCCCTTCCACCTGACAGCCGTTGATGGGATTGGGCCTGTCGAGGACGACGATTTTGAGATCGAGCCCCTCCGCCGCTTCGACGCAAAACCCCACGGTGGTCCCGTAGGTATACACGCGGGTCCCCACATCCTGGAGGTCTATGATCAACACATCAACGCTTTGGAGCATTTCGCGGGACGGCTGACGAACCTCGCTGTACAGGCTGAAGATCGGAATGGAAGCGGCATGGTCCCACTCGTCAGCCGATTCGATCATGTTAGCCTGCCTGTCCGCGTGATAACCATGCTGTGGCGAGAAAAGGCAGCACACCCGGCCACCGGCACGCCCGATGGCGTCCTGCACACTCACAAATTCCCGAGTCACCGATGCTTGATTGACGAGAACCCCCAGCCGAGCATTCCTGAACCATCCGGGTGTCTGCCGCAGGAGCACCTCGCAACCGGGGATCACTGCCGACATGCCGGTCTCTTTCGCCGCGAGGATTGCATGATATGGCTTCCAGGCACCCACCTGGATGGGCGTGGTGAAATCAGACTCAAGGCCTCTCTTTCTCCGCATTCAGTGGGTGGACTGCCTGGTCAGGACGGGAAGATGAATCACGAACGCCGCACCCTGGCCGGGCTTGCTCAATACTTCGAGAGATCCCCCGTACTGATGCACGATCTCCCGACAATGATAGAGGCCAATACCCATTCCCAGACTTCCGGGACTTCCACAATCCAACGCCTTCGTGGTGAAAAACGGCTCGAAAATCCTCCCCATCAGATGCTCCGGAATGCCCGGGCCGTTGTCGTGAATGCTGATGTGAACGTTTGAATCATCATGCCATGTGTGAATCTTCAGCTTCTTGTGCGGCTGTCCATGCATGGCTTCCAAGGCATTGCGGAGTATATTCCCAAAAACCTGGCTGAAGTCGGCCGCAACGCCGGTGAACAAAGGCAGGCTGATGTCGAGCTCCCAGGCCGTGTTTATTTCAGCCTTCAGATATGGATGGGATTCAAGGAACAGGACTTCCTCACGGAGCAGCTCATTGAGCAACAGCGGCTCGGTATCCCGTGATTGACACGTCCTCAGACGCCTGACGAAGGTGGTCATCATGCGTTTCATCCGGGCCGCCTGCTCACGAATGGCTTCGAGATTCTCGACCTCCGGATGAACCGCTTGCAGCAGCTCCGCCGTTCCCATGATATAGGTCAGCGGGCTGTTGAGATTGTGCAGGATCGCCGCCAACAATCTGCCCGTCTGGACCAGCGGTTCGACCTCCACCAGGCGTGACAACTGCTCTTTCCACTCCAATTGAAGCAGATCGACCTGCTCGCGAAGGGCTATCATCCCTTTCTGAACTTCCTCGGCCGTCTGAAGCCCGGACCGAGCCTTTTCCAAAGTATCCCTCAAATAATCCAGATCAATGGGCTTGGTGATGAAGTCGTGCACTTCGCTTCGGATCGCCTCGATGGCGTAATCCAAAGTGCCGTACCCTGTGATGACAATGATTGGAACCGTCTGATTCAACTTTCGAATCTCATTGATGACATCCATCCCCGGCATCCCCGGCATTCTGAGATCCGTCACCACGACATCCGGGCTGACGGATCGAAACAGCCTCAGGCCCGCTTCGCCTTCGAGGGCTTCATGGACTTCATAACCTTCGTCTTCAAGAAAGAGCCTGAGAGCTTCAAGCACTGACGGCTCATCATCGATGATCAAAATGGGTGTCTGATCCATTTCCCCAACCACTTGTTCGCACCCAATCCCTTCTTACGGCTGATAAGGATCAGCCATCAATCCCATTCCTCAAGAGCCCCAGACCTCACAAACACAGGGGGCTCTTTGAGTCGATCAACCGGTTTTCCAACCTTCAACCCTTGAGCCCAAACCCCGACACCATAAGCCCGCATGCGCTATCGAGGCATCGAGCCGCTTCGCGCATCGTATCGGCCTGGGTCCGGCCGAGCGGGCCTCACAGTGCCCGCCCAGACTGTTGAAGATACCATGACGGACTAATGGAGTATCGTACGAGTGATGCCCTCTATCTCGTCCACGTCCAGCGGCTTTCTAAGATAGCGGTACACACCGTACTCAAGAGCCATCTCCTCGTAGCTGTCCTGCGGCAGCGCCGTCACAATAACCACCTCTGTGCCCAACTGCCTCTCTCGGATCACCTTGAGCACTTCGATCCCGCTCATGCCCGGCATCTTGATGTCCAGAAACAGAAGCCTGGGGCTTCGCTGACGCAAGAGGTCCAACGCCGTAGCACCGTCATGCAGCATCACCACGGAATAATCATCTCCAAGCATGGCATCGAAGGATTCGAGCACCCCCTGGTCATCGTCCACCACAAAAATCGTCTCTTCCTGCATTCTCTCCATCGTATCGCATCCTCCTCGAGTCATGAAATTTGCCCATCGCAAAACACTCCGGGCTCTGACAGGGGGAGATTAACAAGTTTGATGCCAAAGATCCCAACATCCTGGAACAGCTGGATAATCCAGCTTCTCATCCATCCGAATTCCGGGCTCGGATTCCCTGGACCCCATGGTTTCGCAAATCACCTGAGTGGGAAGTTGATCGTGAAAGTCGTCCCCTGGCCCTGCTCACTCGAGACATCGATGAATCCGCCGTGCTCCGTCACGATCTTGTGGGTGATGGCCAGCCCAAGCCCGGTTCCGTGGTCTTTCGTCGTGAAAAAAGGATTGAACACGTTGGTCAAAGTCTCCGGGCTCATGCCCATTCCCGTGTCCGTAAACCTCAGGACAACCCAGTCCTTTTGACCAGAGTCATGCCCCGGAGGGAGCGCGTCCTTCGTCAAGAAGCCCTCGACATTCAGAATACCCCCTTTCGGCATGGCCTGCATGGCATTCCTCAAGACATTCTGAAAAGCCTTGGTCAGCTGGCTCGGATCAGCCTGGATGGCGGGGAGGTCAGCGTCGAATCGAGTCTCGATCTGCACTCCACCGAGCAGCATCGCTTCCTCAAAGAGGTCGAGAGTCGCCCGCACCAGGGGCTCCAATTCAAGGGGCCGAATATAATACCTCGGAGTCCGGGCCAGCTCCAGGAGGTCCTCAATGAGCTGATTGATGCGATCGAGCTCCCTGGGCACCGTCCGATTGAACTTGTCCAGAAAACCCTCCTTCTGGACCTTTCTTGGGAGCAGCTGCACAAAGGTCTTGATGGCCGACAGGGGATTTCGGATCTCGTGTGCCATGCCCGCTGCAAGGACTCCAAGGGCCGCGAGCCTGTCCGCCTGACGCATCCGCGCCTCGAGCCTCTTCAACTCGGTCACGTCATGCAGATTGACGATGAGCTCGAGGATGTTCCCTTCAGTATCCTTGAGGGCACTGCTGCTGGCCAGCACGGTCTGCTCCTCTCCGTGGCGAATCACTCCAATCTCGCGCTGGCTCCACCCACCCTGCTCGCGAAGCATCTCCTTGAGATACTCGCTCAGTTGTGGTGCGTCTTTGAGAGCCGCTTGCACGGACTGGCCCTCGGGAAGCCTCTCGGGCAGGTCCAGCATGGCCTGGGCAGCAGGGTTGATCGTGGCGATATGCCCTTCGCGATCGATGGCCAGAAGACCGTCATTCATCGCCGTCAGCAATTGCTCCGTATATCTCTGCAAACGCTGGATCTCCCGCAGTTGCGACTCCAGTTGCCGCCGCTGGAGAAGGATCTCTCGGGTCATGACCATGAAATTGTTGGCCAGCACCTCCACTTCATCCCGAGTGCTCACATCAAGGGTTTGCTCCAGATCACCCCTTGCCGCCCTTACCGTTGCCTGAGTGAGGTCTGCAAGGGGTCGTGTGATCTTTCTGGCCAACCAGTAGGCCACGAGCACTCCGGCGATCAGGGCCAGCATGCCGACCCCGGCAATTACGACCTGTGAGGCTCGGATCTGCTCGACCATGGGCGTCAGCGATAAGGCCACCCGGACGGTTCCCCAGCGATATTCGGACCCGGGGATGTAGACGGGAACTGCAACGTCCAACCCCTTGACAGCTACCGGCCCGGTCAAACCCTCCTGCACAATGGGTTGTGCTGCTGCCACCGCCACGCGGCTCACCGGATCGTCCAGTATCTTTCCCTGAAGATCGGCCCTCCCACTGCCAGAGCCGCCTTGGAGATGGCCGCAATGCTGTTGGCCATGGCCATTCCCCTGCGTTCCAGCTGGCTTCGGATGCTCCTTGCCTGATGGGCGCCGAGCAAGACGGCCATCGTTCCGAAGAGCAAAACCAGCAGGCATGAGCTCAAAAAAATGAATCGGTAGCGAAGAGGGATGTGACGGGGGGGCTTGAATAGGCTGATTTTAAGGGGCCATTCGTGCATGATCCAAATATAAGTGTCCAGCTGAGGGAAGGAAGACTCTAAGGGCGACCGACGCGGTCCAGCCATACCCCGTGGTACGAGACTACGGGAGATCCCAGAGCCGTTACCACAATGTCACGAACATAGGGTTGGTAGACGATATCGACGCTCAAATAGGCCAGCGGAATCGCAGGCGATTCATCCAATATATCCGCTTCAATAGCATGATATTTCGCAGCGCGTTCGATGGGATCCACAATCCCGAGCCCCTCCTGAAGCATTTCATCAACCCTGTCATTACGGTATGCCATATAGTTCACCGGCGAATCGGATGCGAACAGGACTCGAAGAAAATCATCCGGGTCGGGCATATCGGCAAACCACGCGTAGCGGTAAATCTGCATGTCATCAGATCTCAAATACTGCTCGAACTCGTCCCAATCTGGAATATACTTCACCTCCATGTCAATCCCCAGTTTGCTCCAGGACTCTTTCACAAACTGCAGCTCAGACTGCGCCAGCTGTGATCGGCTGTTGGAAACAATCTCCACTGGTTGAGTCGCTCCCCGCCCTGATTCCTCCTGTGAAATGAGGCCATTCTTCCCCCGGCTGTCCACCTGCGGCGAAGAGGATCTCAAGCCCTTCGGCACGTATCCGGGCAAACCGGGCGGCAGGATGCCAGAGGCTGGCTCCAACTGGTTGCTGTAGACCTCCGACGCCAGCTTGGCTCGATCAATGGCTTGAGCCAGTTGCGTTCGAAATCGGAGGTCCTTGAATTTGGGATGGTTGGTGTTGAAACCATAGAACAAGATGCTCAACGAAGGCCGATTTACCCATATGAGGTCCCGAATGGTTCTCAGCTTCTCTCCGAACTGAGGGTATACAGGCATCTCCTCCAGCCTGCCCTCCTGAAAGTCCCGCCATACCCTGTCCACGTCGCTTCCCGGGTAGATCAGAAAATCGATCCCGTCCAAACGGCTCGCCCCGCCATGGTATTCAGAATACCGCTTCAAACGCACCCACCGGTCATCTTCCCAGGATGCCAGTTTGAATG
>JBFYYO010000011.1:0-36038 GCA_041310025.1 Syntrophobacterales bacterium | reverse complement strand
GTACACCGATGGTGGCGAGGCGGTGAATCGAACACCGGACACGAGGATTTTCAGTCCACTGCTCTACCGACTGAGCTACCTCGCCACAAGGAAAGCATGCTACCGGATAGGCGGTTTGGTGTCAAGGGCTATGTTGCCAACAGGGTTATGTAGCCAATAGGATGGGGAACTCGCGAACAGTGTATTGTAGCCGCCCTGACAGGCCGGCACAGCGCGGTCGAATGAGCCCGCGTTTGTCCACGATGATCCGGAAAAGCACTGTAGTCGCTGCGGGGAGTTGACGGATTTTTGACTCCGCCGTCCAGGGTCCAGGATGTCACCTTCACGGCGGAGTCGGATGGGATTGCAGGGAATGTCGATATGATTCTCAGAGGTCAACGACAGGAACGGGATAAGATGTAGGAGCCAGGTGCTCTGTCTCGCCCCACCCTGCCTAGGCCTCGGGCTTCTTGTCGTCCAGTTCGAGGAGGAGACCCTCAAGGTCGTTTTGGGAGAAATCGATCACCAGACCATCTTCGGTGCCCTCCACCAACTGTTCGGCGGTCTTGGAATCCAATACGGGCCCCACATCACCCGGCTCCAGGGAAATATCCAGGGCCAGCTCGGGAATCAGGGGCTCCACCTCGCCAACCGTCAACGCCGCGGTTGGGAGCTCGGGAGTGAGATCCAGCAGGGGCTCGTCAATCTGAAGGTCAGCCAGTTCATCCGCCACCACCACGGGCGCTCCCTGATTCTCCAGGTCCTTTGCATTCAGCTCCAAAGTGAGCGCCTGCTCGAACTCGGGTCCAATGACCAGTTCGAAATCTTCGGTCTTCTCCTCATCTCCAAGGGATAGACTGAAACCCTCGGGAAGGTCGATATTGGGAAAAATGTCATGGTCAGCCTGAGCTGCGGTCTGGGCCGAAACCGGCTGCACGTCCTCTTCAATCTCGAACTCCAGGTCACCGCCGAAGCTGAGGTCTCCGAATCCTGTCGCGTCGGACGCCTGCCCTGCCAGGCCGGCGGAACCTCCGTTGGCTCCCGCGGGCCTGGCATTGATCATGGCACCGAGGAAGAACGGCATGGTGGGCTTGATGTCCAGCATGCCGAGAATGCTTCGCGACCCCTCCAGATTGACACCGCATTTCTTGCAGTCAGCAAGGTAATCGAAGCTAACGAAACCACACTTGTGACATTTCATATCGCATTCCCTTCTCAAGATACTTGTATCAACGGAGATCGCCCCACAGGAGCTGAGCACATACCATGACCGCCAATGTGGCCGTTTCAAACCGCAGGATGCGGGGACCCAGATGGACGGAAAGAAAACCTTCCCGCTCGAATCTCATCACTTCCTCCTCCGTCCAGCCTCCCTCCGGACCGGTCGCTGCCACCACCTCGCGACACACCGGGTGCTCCCGATGGAGGTCCATCAGACTTCTTTCCATTCGGCCTTCCAGGGTCAAAACCTTTAGCTTTTCTTTTCCCGCCATCGCCGCCGGATGCCCCACCGTCTCGAGAAATCCGTCGAGGTTGGGGTGAATGCATATCTCCGGGAGGAAAGCTCTCCGGCATTGACACATGGCTTCCTGCGCAATTTTCAGGCACCGGTCCCGTCGCCTGCCAACTTCCTGAGCGCCCAGCCGGTATTGGCTCCTGGCTGCAGGGAAGAAATCAAATCGGTGGACACCGATCTCCGTGCCCTGTCTGACGACGAGATCCATCCGATCGGACCGCGCCAGGGCCATTGCAAGCGTCAAGTGTATGACGGATTCCGTGTTCAGGGGGACTTCTTCTATGACCTGAACGTCCACAGCCCCCTTGGAAATGCTCCGAATCCGGGCTCTCCAGCTGCGCCCCAACCCATCACGCAGCTCGACAGGGTCATCTACCGCCAGGCGCAGCACCCGAGTCATGTGATGTGCCGCATCCCCTCGGATCGTCAAGGTCCCGACATCATCCTTCAAGCGTCCGACGTAAAAACACTTTCTGCTCATGACCCGGTTTTCATGTGCCCATTTTCGGCGGGTTGGTCAGGTGTTCAAGAGACCCAGATACCAACGGACGAAGCCATCTCCCCAGAAGGTATACACCAATGCCCCCAGCGACAGAAAGGGGCCGAAAGGAAGCATCGTCTTCATCCCCTCCCCAGAACGGTGCATGGCGATCAGCCCCACCGCGGCCCCCACCACCGAAGCCACGATCACGGTCAGGACGACTCCGGGTACCCCCAGGAAAGCTCCGATCATGCCCAGAAGCTTGATGTCACCCCCGCCCAGACCATCCTGATGCCGCAGGTACTGGTAGCCTATGGCGATGAGATACAGGAATCCTCCGCCGATCACGACGCCCAGCACAGAATCGATCCAGGTGAGCCGAATGCTCAGGAAAGAAGTGAGCAGACCCAGGACCAGGCCCGAAAGGGACAGAACATTCGGGATCAGGAACGTGTCCAAATCAATGAATGCGATGGCCAGGAGCATGACGACGAACACGAATTCGATGAAAAACTGGGGCTCCATGCCATAGCGGCGGAAGAGGGCCAGCGCCAGGAGCCCTGCCATCGCCTCCACCATCGGGTAGCGCGGAGAGATCCATGCACGGCAGTGTCGACACCTTCCTCTCAGGATCAGGTAGCTCAGGAGCGGAATGTTGTCGTAAAAAGCGATGTCTTCCCCGCACTGGGGACAATGGGAGCCCGGCAGGACCAGGGACTGCTTCTGGGGCAGTCGGTAGATCAACACATTGAGGAAGCTGCCGATACAGCAACCCAGCACGAAGACCATCACCTGTTGGAACAATGACACCGAGAGATCCATGCTCATCCAGTTCTCACGTTGGCTGCGGCCTCAGGCTCCGGCTCCCCAGTCAACTGAAAGCCGCACGCCGGATTGACACAAACCCATTTCGTCGGCCCCTTCTTGCTCTGTTTCTCCAGGAGCACGGGAGCCCCACACGCAGGACAGGTTTTCTTGACCGGCTGTCCCCAGAGCACTGTTTTACAGTCCGGATACCGATTGCATCCGTAGAATCGCCGCCCTCCGCGACCCACACGGGGCACCAGCTCCCCGTCACAGCCTTCTCTTGGACAGGGCAGTCCGGATCCTGGGGTTTTGGTGTTCTTGCACGCTGGGTAGCCACTGCAGGCAAGGAATGTGCCATACTTGCCCTTCTTCTGAACCATGGGGCGCCCACACTTCTCGCAGCTTTCGTCGCTGACCTGCTCCCCCATCAGATGGATCACCCCTTTTTCATCCCGCTCGTAGTTCGAGCTGAAGGAGCATTCAGGATACCCACTGCAGGACAAGTAGGCTCCATTTCGGCTCATGCGGATGTGCAGAGGGCGGTCACAGTTGGGGCAATGGATGTCGGTCGGAAATCCCAGGGTCTTCAGGTTGAGCATTTTGGCTTCAGCCGTTTGAACACTTCCTGCGAACTGCCTGTAAAAATCCTCCAGCAGCTGAAGCGACGGATATTTGCCGTCTTCGATTTCATCGAGGCTCTTTTCCATCCGCGCCGTGAAGTCAAGATCCACGATGGAGGGGAAATTTTCCACCAGCAGATCATTGATGATCCAACCCAATTCTGTCGGATGGAGTCTCTGCTTGTCGAGAGTCACATAGTCCCGCTCAACGATGGTCGAAAGGATGGTTGCGTAGGTGCTTGGCCGCCCGATGCCCTTTTCCTCGAGCTCCCGAATGAGGCTGGCCTCGGAAAACCGCGGCGGCGGCTGTGTGAAATGCTGTTTGGGCAGCAGCTCATTCAAGGCGAGCAACTCTCCCCCTTGCAGCTCGGGCAGGGTCGTCGCAACCGATTCTCCGTTCTCGTCCTCTTCCTGGCTTTCCACATAGAGCGTCATGAATCCCTGGAACTCGGTGACGGAGCCGGTCGCTCGAAGCACGAAGTCGCCCGCAGAGATGTCCACCGTCGTCTGGGCGATCACGGCCGGGCTCATCTGGCTCGCCACGAACCGCTTCCAGATGAGCGTGTAGAGCTTCAGATGCTCGCCGCTGAGATAGGGGGCCACCTGCTCCGGGCTCCGATGAACATCCGTGGGCCGAATCGCTTCGTGGGCATCCTGAGCCCCCTCCCTCCTCTTGTAGGTCGCGGGCTTCTCCGGGAGATACTCCTTGCCAAACTGCGCCTCGATGTACTCGCGGACTTCCTTCACGGCGTCGGGCGAAAGCCTCGTGCTGTCGGTTCTCATGTAGGTGATGAGCCCGCTCGCGCCCTCGTCCCCCAGCTCGATCCCCTCATAGAGCCTCTGGGCCACACTCATGGTCTGTTTTGCGGAGAAACGCAGCTTCCTGGCGGCGTCCTGCTGCAGGGTGCTGGTGATGAAGGGCGGAGAGGGATTCTTGCGGCGGCGCTTTCGATCGACCTTGTCGACCTTGAATTCCTGGACTTTCAGGGATTCCACCAGGCCGCTCGCCTCAGCCTCCGAGGCGATTCTGAGCGCTTTTCCGCGGACGCGATGCAGTGCAGCCTTGAACTGAGCCGCAGGAATAAGAACAGCGTCGGGGGTCTCCGTCGTCACGAGAGCGTCGATGGTCCAGTATTCCTCGGACTCAAACTTGCGGATCTCCGCCTCACGATCGCAGATGATCCGGAGCGCAACGGACTGGACCCTTCCCGCGCTGAGGCCCCTCTTCACCTTCTGCCACAGAATGGGAGAGATCTGATAGCCCACCAGGCGATCCAGAATCCGTCTCGCCTGCTGAGCATCGTAGAGGGACTGATTCAGGTGGTCCGGATGCTCCAAAGCCTCCCGGATGGCCTTCTGGGTGAGCTCATAGAAGAGCACCCGATAGACCGGTTTGTCCCCGGACCGCACTTCCTCGGCGATGTGCCAGGCAATGGCCTCGCCTTCACGGTCCGGGTCGGGACCCAGATAGACCACGTCCGCCCGTTCAGCGGCGGCTCCCAGCTCGGAGAGGATCTTCTTCTTGCCCCGAATCACCTGATAGTCCGGCGCGAACTGGTGCTCGATATCTATACCCAGCTTGTTGTTGGGGAGATCCTTGACGTGCCCCACGGAGGCCATGACCTGGAAATCCTTCCCCAGGTACTTGCCCAACGTCTTGGCCTTCGTGGGGGACTCAACGATCAACAATGATTTAGGCATTTCCAACCCTCTTTTCATTGACAAGTTGCTCACGTATCCAAAACAAAATACTTCCCCACCAATTGCCGGACAACCCCCCTCAGCTCAAGTCCAACCAGGAGAGCCGACAATTGGGACGCCGGCAGCGCCGTCATCCGGGCGATCTCGTCGATGTGGACCGGACTCGAGCCCAGAACCCGGACGATCCCGGTTTCCTCCCGAGAGAGCTCCAACGTCGAGCCGATGGCTGCAGGGGCTGTCGCGCAGGGGGGCCGACAGTCCGGAGCGGCTGTTCGAAGAAGGGGCCTGATCTCCTCCAGAATGTCCTCGGCACTTTCCACCAGCTTGGCTCCCTGCTTGAGCAGGCCATGCGGCCCCACACTGCGAAAATGCCTGGCCATGCCCGGCACCGCGAACACCTCACGTCCCTGCTCGAGGGCAAAGCGCGCCGTGATGAGAGAACCGCTCCGGTGGGCTGCCTCCACGACGACCACACCCAGAGACAATCCGCTGATGATTCGATTGCGCTGGGGAAAGTGCGCCGGGGCGGGAGGTGTTCCCAACAGGAGCTCACTCAGGAGCGCTCCCTTTTCCACAACCTTTTTCCGAAGGTCGGCATGGGGTCTGGGGTAGGGAACGTCGATGCCGCATCCCAGCACGGCAAGAGTACGGCCGCCACCACGGAGAGCACCTCTATGGGCAGCCGCATCGATCCCCACTGCAAACCCGCTCACCACGGTCACCCCGCTGGAAGCCAAATCGGTGCACAACCGCTCCGTAAAACACATGCCGGCGGGCGACGCGGCACGAGACCCGACCACGGCGATGGCGACCAGGTCTCGGGGCTCAAGATCTCCCAGGCAGAACAGCACCGCGGGAGGATCCTGGATTTCCTTCAGGTTGGTCGGGTAGTCGGCATCCAGAATCGAAATCAGCCGGATTCCCAAGTCACGGAGACTTCGCCACTCCTCCACCGGAGGTGCCGGGCGACTGCCCTTCCTCAAAACGTACCGGGCTTTGGACCGCAGCCCCGGTATGCGCGCCAGGGCTTTCTCATCCGCATCGAGCACAGCTGTCGGAGAACCCAGGGCCTGAACCAGCCTCAGAAGCGATCGATTGCCCAAATCAGGGATTCTTTTCAGCGTGAGCCAGGCGATTGCAGCTTCGTCATTGGGAATCGCCTCGGAATTCATGCCCTCTGCACCTCTGCTCGTCTCAAACAACTCACCCTTTCTCCCTGTCTTGTCCGACAGTCGTCCTCATGCTAATTAGGAGCGGCTCAGGAGAATGTCAATTGATCGCAGGAAACATGCGCAATGTCCGTCTCCAGCAGGGAGGACTGATCTACTTATCGGCCGCAGGTGGAATGGCGTGAATGCTTATCAGACTCATGCATCAGGGAGCAAGCCCGAACTGCTCGCCCCAGGGGGCAGCTACGAAAAAGCCCGCATTGCCTTTCTCTATGGCGCCGATGCGGTCTACACGGGTGGAAAGAAGCTGAACCTCAGAGTGCAGGCGAAGAACCTCGACGACGAGCACCTGGCCGCCCTGACCTTTTTAGCCCGGAGCTCGGGGAAGAAGCTCTATGTCACCCTGAACAGCCTCATGCGCACAAAGGATCTGGAGCTTCTGAAGACCACGCTGGAATACCTGACCCAAATCGAAGTCAGTGGCATCATTTTATCTGACCCGGGCGCCCTGCTTCTGGCCAGGGAGATCAGCCCCGGCATTCCTGTTCACCTGAGCACCCAGGCCAGCACCACCAATCACCTGGCCGTCCGCTTCTGGGAGGAGCAGGGGGTCCGGAGGATCAATCTGGCCAGAGAGCTCTCTTTCAATGAAATTGAAGCCATTCGCACCCGCACCAGCCTTGAGCTTGAGGTGTTTGTTCACGGGGCGATGTGCGTCTCCTATTCCGGCCGCTGCCTGCTCAGCAGTGCGATGACCGGGCGCAGTGCCAATGCAGGGACCTGCGCTCAACCCTGTCGCTGGACGTACCGTCTGGTGGAGGAGAAGAGACCCGGCGAGTATTTTCCCATTGGAGAAGACGCTCAGGGCTCGTACGTTCTCAACTCCCGAGACCTCTGCCTCATCGAGGACCTCCCTCAGCTTCTGGAACTGGGTGTCGACGCCTTCAAAATTGAGGGGCGGATGAAAGGCGCCCACTACGTCGCCAGCGTCGTGAGGGCGTATCGCCGAGCCATGGATTCCAGTTCCGGGCAGCGCGCAGCATGCAGTCCGGATCCTTCATGCTGGGCAGACCTGCTTGCGGTGAGCCACCGCCCCTACACGAAGGCGTTCACGTTTCCCGGCTGCTCCCCGCGACCACCCGACGTGGATCGCTCGACATCACGGGTTCAGACCCACACCCTTGCCGGCATCGTCCGAACCCTGCCCGAACTTCTGTGGGAGCCCATCCAGGATCCATCCCACAAACCCATCCTCGAAGCCGACTGGACCTGCCTCGAAGTGCGCAGCCCCCTTCATCTGGGCAGCACGCTGCAATTCCTGTTTCCGGATGGTCGAAACCTGGAGCACCTCGTGACCAGTATGGAAAGCATAACAGGTCAATCCGTCGATGTCGCCCACCCCAACACGTGGATCCGAATCCCCGCTCCATTTCCTACCTTTCCATTACAGGTTGTCCGTCTCTCCACATGTCTCTGATCGTGGGACTGCAACACAGCCCCCCGGTCTGTTGCACCACTCCGCCAAGCGTTGATCCAATACCTTTTTTGAGACCAAAAGAGCCGGTGATGCATCCCTTCGCATCACCGGCTCTTTGTACTTTGCTTGAAACCATGCCCTGAGGGGCTCCTTTGGGAACCTCTCAGGAGCTCGGTCACTCTGCCTATCGCACCTGTCTAGATCTTCGCAGCGAAGAAACGGAACTTCACCTTTCCATCCTCGGGAAGAGTCAGCCGTTCCGTCCCGGGCCCTGCAGGGGTGACCGGCCACTGCAAACCGTCGATGCTGATTTGGGCAGGATCCACGCCGCTCAGCTCCGTCATCAGCTGTACCGCCTCAACAAAGGCCCCTCCAAGGCTCTCCGTCTTCAGCTCAGGCTTGAGGACACCCAGAAGACCGTTGATGAGCTCGAAATCAGTGCTGGCCTCTCCGGGGCTGTCCATGACTTTCTCCAGGATCTGGACCCGCCGCTCACAGTTGGTGGCCGTTCCCCCCTTTTCGATGAAGCTCGAAGCGGGCAGGACCACATGAGCCAGCTTACAGGCCTCGTTGGCCACACAATCCTGCACGACGAGAAACTCAAGTCGCCCGAGCGCAGCCGTAACCTTCTCCTGGGGAATTCCCAGTTCAAACGGATTCGCCCCCACAAGATAAAGCGCCTTCAACTCGCCTTTCTCGATGGCGGCGAACATATCCGGCCAGCTCAATCCGGCTTTGTCTGCAGGATCGACTCCCCAGAGCTTCCCCACCACCTTGCGCGCAGCCGAGGATGTGGCAGGCCGATAGCCGGTGAGGTACTTGGCCACCGCACCAAAATCAGCGGCACCCTGGGCATTGCCGGCGCCGCCCATCACGTTGACGCCACCCCCGATCGCTCCGACTGAGCCAAGGAGCAGCTGCAGCGCACAGCACATCCGGTAGAAACCCTCGCTATGGGGGGAATTCCCATCGACCCCGTACACCAGGCATGCGGGTCTCTGGCTCGCGTAAAGCCGCGCAGCTTCCTTGATCTGCTCCTCTCCAATCCCCGTCTTCTCGGCCACATCGGCCAGGTTGACTTTGTCGAGACTTTTCGTGAGCTTCTGAAGATCCTGCGTGTGCTGCTCAACGTACTCCTGATCAAAAAGCTCCTCCGCCACCACCACTTTCAGAAGGCCGAGAAGGAGATGATCCTCGGTCCCGGCATTGAGTCTGAGATGCAGGCTAGCGGTTTTGGTCAAAGGAACCGCATCCGGATGACCAACGATCAGGATCCCTTCATCCCGGCGAGCCTTGCGTGCCCGGAGAGCTGCGATCGCGTGTTTTTCCAGAGTGTTGGAGCCGAGCACCAGCACAGAGCGCGCTTGGGCGATATCGTCCAGCGTGTTGGTCATAGCCCCCAGCCCCAGGCTGTTGGAGAGCCCATCGTAAACGGCCTGCTGCCATGGCCCCGCGACATTGTCGACGTTGTTCGTCAACAACGCCCCCCTGGCCAGCTTCTGCGCCATGTAGTACTCTTCGTTGGTCAGCATCCCACCACACAGTACCCCGATAGCGGCACCACCGGAGACGTCTCTGACTTTCTCGAGCCCCGCAGCTGCAGCCTTCAGAGCTTCCTCAACACTCACGGCACCGCCGCCCTTGACACTCGCCTGGGTGAGGCGCTCGGGCGAGTTGATGAAGTCGAAGTTGAAGCGGCCCTTTTTGCAGAGTGCCCCGCTGCTTGCCGGCGAATTGAAATCGCCCTTCACTCGGACAACCTTCCCATCGTGCGTTTCGTAATCGGCTCGACACCCGGATGCACACTGAAGGCAGACGGTCGAGGTCCTCCGCAATTGCCATGACCGGAATTCTCCTCTGCCCCCTCGAAACCCTATGGCGTCGACCGGACAGAAATCGGCACAGTGGCCGCAGAACTCGCAGCCGGCCTCTTCGAGCGGAAGATCGAAGGCCGTGGCGATCCGCTGGTCAAATCCTCGCCCCACCTTGGTCCAGATGTCGGCGCCTTCGATGTCGTGGCAGGCCCGAATGCATCGACGGCAAAGGATGCATTTGTTCATGTCCAGATGCAGGAAGGGGTTCTTGTCATAATCAACGGGATACTTGTGGCGCGCTCCCTTGTAAGCCTCACCTTTGATTCCGTATAGATGAGCCATGTCCTGCAGTTCACATTCACCCGTGGCATAGCACGTCATGCAGTCGTTGGGGTGATCTGAAAGCAGAAGGTTCATGATGGTGCGGCGTGCATCCACCACCATTTCCGAGTCGGTTTCGATGACCATTCCATTTCGACATGGGAAGACGCACCCAGCCACAAGGGTGGACCAGCTGCCCCTCACGTCCTCCACGACACAAATCCTGCACGCCTCCTCCAGAGGCAGGTTCGGATGGTAGCAGAGTGTCGGAATGTAGACGCCTATTTGCTTCGCAGCTTCAAGAATCGTTGTGCCCTTCTCAACTTCCACTTCCTGCCCATTGATTTTAAGCGTGACTTTTGCCATAGCAGCTTATTCCTTTGAATATCTTCGTAGCTTTCAGATCGTTCTGAGCCCCTGACTCACCCTCCAGCCTTATTTCTTCTTCTTCTTCCCTTTGAGTCTTTCCCTGATCGCTCGCTTACGCTGTATCTCGACGAGATCTGCACAGACTCCCGCAGGGCATTCCTGGCGCTCGATGTGAGCCCTGAACTCGTCTTCGAAGTGAGTCACTGCACTCAAAACGGGACGGCTGCTCGTCATGGCAAATTCGCACAAAGGCGTATCCAGCATGGCCTGGCAGAGGGACCTGACCTGCTCAAGATCCTCCATGGTTCCTTTCCCCGAAACCATGAGCTCCAGGCACTCCAACATCCGCATCATGCCGATACGACACGGCACACACTTGCCACACGACAATCCAGATTCGAAGTCCAGAAAATACTTCGCCACCTCCACCATACACACCTTGTCGTGGAGGGTGGCAATCAGCCCTGTGTCCTTTTCATAGATGATGTCGTTGCGGTACGAACGGTCCGGACCGATGGAGAGGTAAGGGAACAGAATGTAGCCGTTCACGATGGTCTCCTCGACCACCTCGGCAACGTTCCCGGGCTTCACTCCCAGGTAAAAGAATTCCTTTCGAGGAAACCCGACATAAGGTCCGTTCTTGCACTTGCCGCCGCACCCGACCTTCCCCAGGCCTACTTCGACCGGGAGTTTCTTCTTTTCGAGCTCTTCAATGAAGGCTGCCCTCACGGCCTCAGCACCGCAGTCGCACCCTTCCTTCGATGAGCAAACCGTTATGCAGGGCACCGTAGCTGAAGGGGCACAGAAGCTCTCGCGGACTTCGGCCCGCGCTCCGGCCTCACCGGCAGCGGATGCTTGACTGCCCCTGGCACCAAACGGAAACCAAGCCTTCTCTCTCCCTTGTGTCTTGCTCTTCAACAATTCTCCCAGCATGGCTTTTGTTCGCTTTCTCTTCTGTTGATACGCGGCCAGGTTTCTGTCACCTTCAGACCGGCGCGCAGATTCCCACTCGACTGTGAATCAGAATCCCCGCGAACGTTTATCTCAGCTAAGGCAAGCTGCGAGCAGCAGCCTCGGTCAGTGCCACAAACTGGTCAGGGAAGATACCCAGGTAAATCATGCCCAACACCAGGATGATGCACATCGCCCGAGTCCAGGTATCCACTGCAACACGCGGATACGGTCGCAACGGCTCGAGAAGATAGGCAGCCTTGATGACGATGAGATAGTAGTACAAGGATATGGTAGCGTTGATCATGGCGATGATCGTCAGAACCAGATAGCCCTTTTCCAGGGCGGCAGCAAAGACCAGAAACTTGCCGGTGAAACCAACCGTTGGCGGAATCCCCGCAAGCCCGAACAAGCCGAGCATCAGCGTCATGGCCAGAAGCGGCGACCTCTTGTGAAGCCCGGCCAGCTCCTTGATTTCAAGGTTATGCCCGTCATCGGCGATCTTCATAACGACCATGAAGCACGCATAACCCATCACCAGGTAGGCGATGGCATAGTAGATCGCCGTGGCATAACCGCGTTCCGTCATCGCCAGGATACCGATCATCATGTAGCCGGCGTGCGCGATGCTCGAGTAGGCCAGAAGCCTCTTGATGTCTTTTTGAATGATGGCGACGAGATTGCCGAATGTCATGGACAACACGGATAGAGCATAAAGCACGTTCACGAAAACCGGGCTTTCACCACCCGAAAAACCGACCAGCCGGATCACCAGAGCGGCCGCAGCCATCTTGGATGCCGTTCCGACATAGGTCGTGACCTGGTTGGCCGCACCCTGGTAAACATCCGGAGCCCACACGTGGAACGGGAAGAGGGCCTGTTTGAAAAAGAACCCCGAGAGAGCCAGAACCAGCCCGACAATGGCTGCAGGCTCCGTGATCACTCCAGGCAATATCTTGCTGATGCCCGCGATGTAGGTGGTGTGCGTGACACCGAACAGATAGCTGATGCCGAAGAGCATGAAGGCCGAGGCCGTCACGCCCACCATGAAGTACTTGATGCCCGTTTCCACAAACCGGTCTTCACCCCGCCGCATGGAAACCAGGAGGTAGAGCGAGTAGGAAGAAAGCTCAATGGAGACGTAGATCGTCAGGAGCTCCACAGCACTGACCAGCATCATCATGCCAAGGGTGCAAACGGAGATGAGCAGGTAAAATTCGGGATGATTCCGCCCGTCGATTCCCTTCAGTTCCGAACAGCTGAAAATGACCAGGAAAGTGCCGACAGCGAGAAGAATCTTGAACAGCTGACTGTATAAGTCTATGCGATAGGCATCGAAGAAGAGCATGCCCTGTTGCGTCGCACACAGCAGCGCGGCCACCAGGCCCACCCCCGAGAGCGCCAGGGCGAAAAAATAGGCTCTCCTTTGGTCCACCTTCTTCTGGATGGCAAGCCAGAAGAAGACCAATGCCATCAATGTGTAGCACAACTCAGGCGCAAATAGGATCCATTCCTTCATCGTCGACTCTTCCCCTCATCAGGCCTACAATTTGCCCACAAATGGGATCACCGCGCTCTGGATCACGTCCAATATCACTCGCGGGAACATCCCGAAGAAAATGATCACACCGACCAGGATGATTCGAGGTGTCGCCAGGAACAGCGAAACGTCCGGGATGTGTTCCCAACGTTCGTTCTTCTCACCGTAAAACGTCTTCTGAACCACGCGAAGCATGAAGAGGGCGCTCACGGCAAGACCGCTCACGGCAAGGATGCCGCGCACGGGGTAGGTCTGAACCGACGAGATGAAGACCAGCAACTCAGCCCAGAAGCTCGCCATGAAAGGAACACCGATCCCTGCGAAGGCCGCAATGATGAAAAACGCCGATGCGATGGGCAACGTCCTCGAAAGTCCCCCCAAATCGGGAATCATCTTGGTGTGGGTGCGGTCGTAAATGTATCCGACAGCGGAGAAGAGAAGAGCCGTCATGACGCCATGGGCGAACATCTGGAAAACAGCACCGTTGATCCCGTTCACCGTCATGGTGGACAGGCCCAGTCCAACGATGCCCATGTGCGAGACGCTCGAGTAGCCGATCACGTACTTCAAATCCGTTTGAGCCAACCCGACAAAAGCCCCATAAACGATGCCGATGGTGGCCAGGAGCGCCATGAAGTCAGCCCAGTAGGCGAGCCCTTCAGGGCAGAGCGTCATCCCCAGCCGCAGGATTCCGTAGGCACCCAGCTTCATCAGAACGCCCGCGTGGATCATACTCACCGCGGTGGGAGCAGCGACGTGGCCAACCGGCGACCATGTATGGAACGGCCAGACACCCGCCAGGATGCCGAAACCCAGGTAGAGCATCACAAAGGCGACCTTCTGGACATCAGCCGAGAAGCCGATGCGCTGGAGCTCAAAAATGTCGAACGTGTGCGCGCCACCGTGGACCCACATATAGATGATGCCAGGCAGAATCAGTGCGCTGCCCGCCAGAAGGTACAGGGTCAGCTTCATGCCACCGTATTCTTTACGAGTACCGCCCCAAATGGCGATGAGCGGGTACATGGGGAACAGGGACACGTCGTACCAGACAAAGATCCAGAAGAGATCCATGGAGATGAACACGCCATAGACACCGGCCACCAGGAGGAACATGAAGGCGAAGAACTCCTTCACACGCACCTCGAGATCCCACATGGTCAGCACACCCGTGAAAAGCACCACGGATGTCAGCAGAAGCATCGGGGCATTGATGCCGTCCAGAGCGTTGAACCAGTAGATCCCCAGGCCCTTGACCCAGAGATACCGCTCGACAAACTGGAGCCCACCCTTCTCGATGTCGTAGGCCTGATAAACCCAAATGCTCAACACAAGACCGACGCCAGCCCAGAACAGGCTCACCTGCTTCACAAGCTTGGGGCGGTCGTCAGGAATGAACATGATCGTCAGCAACCCAAGTATCGTCGACATCAGGATTGCCGAAAGGACCGGAAAATTAGCCATTTCCATCGCTGTCATAAGCAAGCCCGCCCACACTGGTAAGAGGTTCTGTAATCGAAGACTTTGCCCATTTTCTCTCTCAAAGGTTACCGCGGGACACTACAGCCCCTCTAACTAAACAGGAAGAACAGCACCACCAGCCCAACCGCCGCAATCATGACCAGCAGGTTCTGCTGAAGCATTCCGGACTGCAGGAAACTGAAGAACCGGCCACTTCCGACGGTGAATTCACAAATCCCGTCGATAGCGCCATCGATGATCCTCCGATCGTTTCTCGTGAAAACGCTCGTGAGGCCGGAATACACTGCCTTGTCGAGCGCCTTCCTGAGAAAGTCATCCAAATACCAGCGACGCGCGAAAAGCTCTTCCACGGCAGGGAACTTCTTGAGAAACCCCTCCTGCTTGGAGCCCTTCCTGCCAAACTCCATGTACGCCCACACAATTCCACCCACCGCCATGCTCACCGCAGAGATGAGCAGCATGTAATGGCCGGCCCCGTGCCCCTCTCCGTGAGCGTCGGCCGCCGCCTCGCGTGCTGCTGCACCCAGAGCCCCCGGCACGGTGCTCATGATGAAATGCTCCAGCGACGAGTGCGAGAACCCGAGCACAAGCGTGATGCCGGCCAGAACCATCACCGGCACAGCCATGCACCAGAAGATGTACCCGTGATGTTCGCCCTCCTCTTCCCCGTGACCGTGATCGTGCGAGGCATGGCCACCATGATGCTCCGGCTTGCCCTGAGGGAAAACCATGAAGAAGATGAGCCTGAAAGTGTAGTAGGCCGTCATGAGCGCACCGAGGAGCCCGGCTCCCAGCCAGAGCTTGTTCGGGTGCTGGGCCAGCACACCCAGGATCGCTTCCTTGCTGAAGAAACCGGAGAACGGGAAAATGCCGGACAGGGCCAGAGCGCCGATGGTCATACAAACCATCGGGATGGTGAGCGACCTGCCGCCGTGTTTGCCGATGACCCTGAAATCGTTGGTGTGGTACTCGTGGATGAAGATACCGGAGCAAAGGAAGAGCAATGCTTTGAATCCGGCATGGGTCGTGAGATGGAAAACTCCGGCGAAGTAGCCGCCGGCCGCAAGGCCCATCACCATGAACCCCAGCTGGCTCACCGTCGAATAGGCCCAGACCTGCTTCAGATCATAAGTGGCCATGGCCATCGTGGAGGACAGCAGCATCGTGATGGTTCCAATGGCCAGCGCCATGGACATGGCTTCGGGCGACTGGGAATAGAAGGGGAAGATGCGGCTGAACATGTATACACCGGCTGCGACCATCGTGGCCGAGTGAAGCAGGGCACTGACGGGGGTCGGGCCCTCCATGGCGTCGGGCAGCCAGGTCAGGAGCGGGAACTGCGCACTTTTACCCATGACGCCGCCGAAGATGAGGCACGCCGAAATCGTGATCAGGTAGGGCGGAAGCCTGTGCGCCTGGGCAGCGTCGTTCATGCTGATGATGCCGAGGTTTCCAAAACCCAGGACCAGGATGATCAGGCCCAGGAAGAAGAAGATGTCCGCAGTGCGGGTCATCACGAAAGCCTTCTTTCCCGCCTGCGATGCGCTGTATTTTTCGTAGTAGAAACCAATCAAAAGGTAAGACGCCAGGCCGACCATCTCCCAGAAAATGAACAGCTGGAGCATGCTGGGGGCGATGACCATGCTCATCATGGCCCAGGCAAAGAGGGACTGGAAAGCGTAATACCTGCTGAAGCCCGGGTCACCGGCCATGTAACCCAGCGAGTAAACCTGAACCAGAAAGCTGATGGTTGCGACGATGCACAACATGACGAGGCTCAGGGGGTCGAGCAGGTATCCAAAGGGAATGACGATGTCATCGGCGATCAGCCACGGTGCCTGGTACTGCACAGCCGCCCCCGCACCCCACAGCTTGACCAGCAGGAACACGGCGCAAACCCAGGAGGTGGCAATGGCGCTCACCGAGATCGTGGCCGATACGCGCTGATCATGCCTCGTGAAGATCAGGATCACTGCCATGGAAAGAAGCGGCAGCCCGGAGCCCAGCGCAGCGGCAAGCAATACAGGATCTTTGAAGAATTCAGTCATATCCTTTTAACCCCTTAGTTGCTGAGCACGCTCAATGTTGATCGAACGCATCTTTCTGAACAGAGCCAGGATGATACTCAGTCCGATGGCCGCTTCCGCAGCAGCCAGCCCCATGACGAACAGCGTGAAGATCTGACCGACCGTAGGATCCGGAGTCAGAAACCGGTTGAAGGCCATGAAGTTGATATTCGCCCCGTTCAGCATGAGCTCCACCGAAATGAGCATCCCGATGAGATTCCGGCGCTGCAGAACCCCCAGCAACCCCAGACTGAACAGCAGTGCCGCAATGATGAGATAAACGCCCAGCGTATTCACGAGCTTAACCTCCGAGTGAATCCTGCCGTTACAATCGCCCCAATGATCGCCACCAGCAGCACCAGCGAGATCACCTCAAAGACCAGGTTGTATTTCGTGAGCATGGCGTGGCCCAACGCCTCGACGGACCAATCCCCGCTGCGTTCGGCAGCCACCATCCACCGGCTCTTGAGCCCAACCCCGACGAGCGCCAGGAACACGAGCAAGCTCGCTCCACCGGCCGCCGCAACCTTGGGCATGCGTCTCTCGGGTACCTCCAGGTGAAGCGGCCGTGAGAGCATGATCGCAAAGACGATGGCGATGGTGATGGCCCCGACGTAAATCAGGAGCTGCATCAGCGCAACGAACAGGCTCCCGAGAAACATGTACAGACCGGCTACCCCGGCCAGGGCCAATGCGAGGCCCAGAACATTGTAGAGAATGTTCCGCGGGAAAACCGCAATGCACGCTCCCCCCAAGGTCAGGCCCACCACGACCCAGAAGGCCATTTGCGCAAAAGATTCCGTACTCAGAAAGCTCATGAGATCCCCTCTTTTCCTCACCGTCTCGAGTCAGGACTGACTCTTTTCCCTTTCCAACCGGGCTACCAGGTCCAGCACTCCATCCCAGCGGGATGCCCCCTCCATCTGGTATTCCGTCGAGAATTTCAAGGTTTGGGTCGGGCAACATTCCACACACAATCCGCACAGGCTGCATTTGGTGTAGTCGATGATATAGTGCGTAGCGATCTTGGGACTCTTGGCGTGCTGCTTGATGCCCTGGACCTTGATCAGCTGGGACGGGCATGTCCTCTGGCATGTGCCGCAGGCGATGCAGCGATGGGTGCCCGTCTCGGGAAATCGCTTGAATTCGATATGTCCCCGATAAGCAGGCGACATCGTGAGCTGTTTGCGTGGATACTGGACGGTGACAACCGGCCGGAATAACCGGCGCACGGTCACTCGCATCCCTTCGACCAAACTCCAGCCACCTTCTACAATCTCTTTCCAGTAAGCCATAAGACCTCTTTCAGTGCGCTCTGTCCAGCTCGAGTCGGCTGTAACCTGTGAAACCCTCTGCCCAGTCCATATTTCACCGGCGACCTTCCATGCCGATGCAGCTCAAAAAATGCTCCCGTCTTCTCAGACGAACTTGACCACCAGCGCCGTCAGCATCAGGTTGGCGAGACTCAGGGGAATCATCACCTTCCAGGAGAAATTCATCAGCTGGTCGAACCGAAGGCGCGGGAAAGTCCACCTCACCCACATGATGATGAAGATCAAAATGTAGGTCTTCACAAGAAACCAAACGACGCCGGGGATATTCAGATCAAAGCCGAACGGCCCGTTCCAGCCGCCGAAGAAGAGGCTGGTGGCGACGGCGCACACGATGAACATGTTCGTGTACTCGGCCAGGAAGAAGAGGCCGAACCTCATGCCGCTGTACTCGGTGTGGAAGCCCGCAACCAGCTCGGACTCGGCCTCGGGAATGTCGAAAGGCGCACGGTTCGTTTCGGCCGTGGCACAGATGAGATAAATGATGCCGGCAACAGGCTGCACGAAAATGAACCAGAACCTGTTTTGAGCTTCGACGATGTGGGAGAACTGGAGCGAGTTCACCATCAGAACTACGCTCAACACCGCCAGGAGCAGCGGGATCTCGTACGCGACGTTCTGAGCAACGGATCGCACGGCGCCCAAAAGTGCGTATTTGTTGTTCGAAGCCCAGCCGCCAGCAAGGATGGCGAGAACCGAAAAAGTGGAGAACGCGAAGATCAGCAGAACACCGACGTTCATATCCCGGATGATCAGGTCGGGACTGAAAGGAAGAACCAGAAATCCCACCAGAACCGGCATGAACACCAGGATCGGCGCAATGGGGAACAACTTCCGATCGGCCGCTGCGGGACTGATGAGCTCTTTGCCCACCAGCTTGATGCCATCCGCTATGGTCTGCAAGATTCCAAACGGGCCGACCTCCTTGGGGCCTGGCCTCAGCTGAATGTGCCCGGCGACCTTGCGCTCCAGCCAAACCAGAAAAAGGGCATTGAGCTGAGAGAAGGCCAGCACGATCACCAGGCCTACAATCAGTCTGACCCAATCTGAACCATCCGTGTTGCCCATAATCCTGTTCTCCTTCGTGTCTTAAAACGAAACCCCGCCCAGTTTATCGGCCGCCTTCCACACCGCCGGCTAACGATCGATCTCCGGGATGACCACATCGATGCTTCCCAGGATCGAGATGGCGTCGGCCATCATGGTTCCTCGCAGGACTTCGGTCAAGACATGCAGGTTCCCGTAGCTCGGAACGCGAATATGACACCGGTAAGGATACGGAGTTCCATCGCTGACCAGATAGTAGCCCGTCTGGCCCCGCGCGCTTTCAAATCCGAAGTAAATCTCACCCTTGGGCGGTCTCACCTTGAACGTAGCCGCTTCATTCCAGAACGGCCCGCCGGGCATCCTGTCCAGCGCCTGCTCGATGATCCGGCAGCTCTGCTCCATCTCCTCGAGCCGCACGCGGTATCGATCGAGAGCGTCTCCCTTCGTGCCGATGGGAATTTCGAAGTCGAACCGGTCGTAAATCTCGTAAGGCTCGATCTTGCGCATGTCATAAGGGATGCCGCACGCCCGAAGATTCGGCCCCGTCACGCCGAATTGCCTGGCCTGGTCCACCGTGATCACGCCGACTCCGCGAGTGCGGTGAATGAAGATCACGTTCTTGGTCACCAGGTTGTCGTAGTCGTGATAGCGACTGCGAAAGCGCTTCAGGAACGATCGGGTCGTGTCCACGAACTGAGCGTCCACATCCTGGCAGACACCGCCGAACCGACAGTAAGAATAGGTCAGTCGCGATCCGCTCACCCGATCCAGGATATCCAGGATGTGCTCGCGATCATCGAAGGCATACAGGAACGGAGTAAACCCGCCCAGGTCCATGACATAGGTCCCGAACCAGAGGAGGTGGCTCGATATGCGGTTGAGCTCGGCACACACCGTGCGGATGTACTTGGCGCGCTCGGGAACCTCGATGCCGGCAAACTTTTCGACGGCCAGGACAAACCCGTGGTTGTAGAGCAGCCCGGAGAGGTAATCCATCCGGCTGGCATTGGGGAGAAACTGCTTGTAAGTTCGGTTTTCCCCCATCTTTTCATGGCCGCGATGTCCATAGCCAATCACCGGATCCGCCTTGACGATGAACTCACCGTCGAGGTCGAGGAGCACTCTCAGAACCCCGTGCGTGCTGGGATGCTGAGGACCCAGATTCAGCGTGTACACACGTTCGACAATTGGTTCTCTGAATTGATCAGCCATAGATCTCATCTCTTGTCCGGTAGGCGTGAACTTTACCAAAGTCCTTCTTCAGCGGATGATAGTCGGCATCCTCAGGCAGCAGAAGGTTCCGCGGATCGGGATGTCCTTCGAACTGGATTCCATAGAACTCACGGACTTCCCGCTCCAGCCAGTCGGCAGCCGTGAAGACCCCACTGGCCGTGGGAACGCTCACGCCATGCCCCACCAGAACCCGCAAGGACATCCTCGACATGGGCTCGAAACAGTTCAGGTGGTACACGATCTCCTGCGTGTCCTGAAAATCCAGGGCCGTCATCGTCTCCAGATAAAACCCCGTGTCCTTGAAGACACCGAGCGCTTCCACAAGCTTTGCCGCCGGCGCCGTGGCCGCACTGACGACCCCCGCGCCATATTTGTCGTCCACGCACACGGCGTCGTCGCCCAGCATGGAGCGGAGCTTTTCGATCATCACGTCCTTGTTCGCCATGGCTAGCTCTTCCCTCCCTTGCGATGGAATCGCCGCAGGATGTTTCGATCCTCACCCTTGGTGATCTTGTCCTCCAGCGCCAGGAAGCCCTGAATGAGTCCTTCGGGGCGGGGCGGGCATCCGGGAATGTAGATGTCCACCGGGACCAGGAGGTCGGCGCCGGGGATAATGGCGTACTGTCCGTCGTATTCGAAAGGCCCCCCCGAGATGGCGCAGTTCCCCATGGCGATGCACCACTTGGGGTTCGGCATCTGATCCCAGAGCATCTGAATGGCGGGACCCATCTTCTTGGAGATGGTGCCCGCGACGATCATCAAGTCCGACTGCCGCGGCGACGGGCGGAAAACCCCCGCTCCGAAGCGGTCCAGGTCAAAGCGCGACGCCCCGGCGGCCATCATCTCGATGGCGCAGCACGCGAGCCCGAATGTCATCGGCCATAGGGAGTTGGCCCGAGCCAGGTTCAGAACGTCATCCAAGAGGGCGAATCTGATGACCGGCTCACCCGGTTCTATCTTTTGGTTTCCCACTCAAATACTCCTTTGCACCAGGCATAGACTATGGCCAGAGACAAAATGCCCACAAAGATCGTGACCTCCACCAGATCCCGCAGAGCGTATTTGCCGTAGGCAAGGGCGACCGGGAAGAGGTAGAGCACGTCGACGTCGAAGGCGAGAAAGATCAGCGCGTAGATGTAGTAGGCAACCGTAAACTGGATCCACGCGCTGCCGATGGTCTGCATACCGCTTTCGTACGTTTCCTCGCGCCTGGCCCCTGCACTCCGCTTCACGATCAGAGACGAAATGATGATCGGAACGACGGCAAAGACCACTCCCACGAGAAGGAAGAATGCAATTGCCAGAAAATCGGTCATTAGCTCTTTGGGAAGCATGCCCCTCTCCATTCCCTATTCGATGAAAATGGCGCCAAACTTACAGCTCTCAATGCAGATACCGCAGCGCACGCAAAGCTCGTCATCGATACAGTGGCATTCTCTCTTTTCCCCGATGATGGCGCTCTCCGGACATTTCCTGCGGCACACCCCGCACCCCGTGCACTTCTCCGTGTCGATCTCGTAGTGAATGAGCGGTTTGCAGACCTTGGCCGGGCAACACTTGTCGTTGACATGAGCTTCGTATTCGTGCCGGAAATACTGCAGTGTGCTGAGAACCGGGTTCGGTGCGCTCTTGCCGAGGCCGCAAAGGGCCGCTTCCTGCATGGTGCTGCCCAACCGCTCCAGCTCGTCGATATCGCTCGGTACTGCGAGACCGGAGCACATCCGGTCCACAATCTCGTACATCCGCTTGACGCCCACACGGCATGGGACGCACTTCCCGCAGGACTCCTGAACCAGAAAGGTCAGAAAATAGCGGGCCACGTCCACCATGCACGTGTCTTCATCGAGAATGATCATCCCTCCCGAGCCCATCATGGACCCGGCCTGCTTGAGCTTCTCGAAGTCCACCGCAAGGTCGATGAGGGACTCGGGAACACACCCCCCCGAAGGACCACCGGTTTGAACGGCCTTGAACGCTTTGCCGCCAGGAATCCCGCCACCGATGTCGTAGACAATCTTCCGCAGTGGCGTACCCATCGCCACTTCAACCAGCCCCGGGTTGTTGATTTTCCCGACCACGGAGAAGATTTTGGTCCCCTTGCTCCGTTCGGTGCCGATGGAAGCAAACCACTTGCCGCCGTTGTTGATGATCTGAGGGACGCTTGCCCAGGTCTCCACGTTGTTGAGGTTGCTGGGACGGTGCCACAGCCCTTTCTCAACGGTATGGATGTGCTTGCCCCGGGGCTCGCCGATCTTACCCTCGAGGGAAGCCATCAAGGCTGTGGATTCGCCGCAGACGAACGCTCCTGCACCACGGGTGATGAAAATATCGACCCCGAAGGGAGTACCCAGGATGTTCTCTCCCAGGAGCCCGTAGTTCTTGGCCTGCTCCAGAGCGCGCAGGCCGTTTTTCACGGCAACAGGATATTCATAGCGGCAGTAGATGTATCCCTCTTTGGCGCCAATGGCGTAAGCGCCGATGATCATCCCCTCGATCACCTGGTGCGGGTTGCCTTCCAGGAGGGCTCGATCCATGTAGGCCCCCGGGTCCCCTTCGTCGGCGTTACAAATCACATATTTGATATCCCCATGAGCCTTGCTGCACGATTCCCATTTGACGCCCGCCGGAAAACCTCCACCCCCACGACCGCGCAAACCCGAAAGCTTGACCTCCTCGATCACCTCCAAAGGCTTCATCCCGGCGAGCACCTTTGCGAGCGCCGAATAACCGCCGCGTGAGATGTAGTCATCGATTTCGGTGGACCAGTTGAGCCCCGTGTCGTTGAAGATGATTCGCTCCTGGCCGGCATAAAAAGGAATGTCCTTTTCACGAACGACCTTCTCGCCCGTCTCGGGGAAGACGTAGAGAAGATCATCCACCAGCTCATCACCCAGCACCGTCTTCTCAAAGATCTCCGGAACCCTGTCGTCCTTCACACGCTCGTAGAATATGTTCGCGGGCTCGATCACGACAATGGGGCCACGGGCGCAAAAACCGTGGCATCCAGTCTCCACGACCTGATACTCCTGGCTCACCCCTTTATCGTCGAGCAGCTTCTGAAAGGCCTCCCTGAGATGCGCTCCGCCGCCGGAATGACACCCGGGGCCCCCACATATCCTGATTCGCTTTCGTATCGATTTTCTCTTCTCATTGATCTGCTCACGCAGGACTTCCAGATCCCGAACACTGTTGAGCCGCATGATGATCTCTCCGTTAGACCTCTTCTTTCAACGCTTTAACTACGCTCGTTACTTTGCTGGGCGTCACTTCGGAATAAGTTGTCTCACCCACCACCACAACCGGCGCTGCAGCGCAGGCCCCCACGCAGTTGACCGTTTCCAGGGTGAACATCAGGTCCTCCGACGTTTCCCCCGGCATGAGGTTCAGCTCAGACTGAAGCCTCTCGATGATCTTCGGACCTCCCTTGACGTGGCAGGCGGTTCCGGTGCAAACGTGCATCACATAGCGTCCCCGGGGGGTGAGGCTGAACACCTTGAAGAAATTGGCCACCCCGTAAACCTGGCTGATGGGCATCTTCAGCCGTTCGGATACTCGCTGCATGCTCTCTCTGGGCAGGTAATGATAGCGATGATTGATATCCAGCATGATCTGAAGGAGGGATGCTGGCTTCGGCCCCCACTGATTGATGATCGCATCAACGTCTTCGATGTTGTACTCCATTCAGTTCCTCCATCCATGCCTATTGAAAGCACTGCATAAGACGATGGATTCCGTAAGGGAATAGTCCATTTGGGCGGGTTCTTCTTTCGCACAATGCCCTCGACCGGTCAAGTGAAAACTTGCGCATGGTGACCGCCGGTCAAGGATCAGCCCTGTTCAGGTACACCGAGAATGTGGTGCCTTTCCCAAATTCGCTCTTCACTTCGACCTTGCCGCCGTGGGCGCGCAAAATCCTCTGAACGATGGTCAGACCCAGGCCGGTTCCCTCCTGTTTGCGCACATCCTTGTCCTTGCTGCGAAAGAACTGCTCGAACACAAAGGAAATCTCCTTCTCCGCAATCCCAAGGCCCGAATCCTCCACATCCACCACCACCCAGCCTTCCCGCTCTGCGGCCCGGATGCGGATATACCCCCCAGGCCGATTGTACTTGATGGCGTTGGAGATGAGGTTGCTCAGCACCTCCCGGAAGGTGCCGGGATCGACATGCACATTGGGCAATCCCGGCTGGAGCTCCTTCGTGATGGACAAACCTTTCTGCTGTGCGACAAAGTCCAAGCCGGCCATCGCAGCGTCGATGCAGGAGGCGAGAGGCACGGATTGAAGCCGGTGCAGGATCTCCCCGGCCTGAATCCGGCTCATGTCGAGCCAGTCATTGATGAGCTGCAGCAGACCTTCGAGCCTCTCACGGGCTCGCTCCAGCATCTCCCGCTGCATCTCGTTCAACTCACCGCCCATGTCGCCCAGCAGCACCTCAAGATATTGAAAGATCGCCCCCAATGGAGACCTCAGCTGGTGGCTGACCATGGTGATGAAATTCCTTTCCATGGCCGCTTTCTCTTCGCGGAGGGCTCGTGATTCCTGATCGAGGCGCCGCTTTTCCAGGCCCCGCCGTACGACGATGATGAGCTCATCCGGGGTGAACGGCTTCGGAAGGTAGTCGTAAGCGCCCTCCTTCATCACCGCCACGGCGCTCTCTATGGTGGCATACCCGGTGATGATGATGGTGACGATATTGGGGTCGTAGGACCTCACCCGACGGGCGACTTCCACGCCGTCCATTTCCGGCATCTTGAGATCCACGAGGACCAGATCAGGGGGCTCCCGCATCATCATTTCCAGGCCCTCGCGGCCACTGGAGGCCATGGCGACCTGGATGCCTTCGCGCTTCAGTACGCGCTGGCAGGAAATCCGACCGATTTCCTCATCATCGATGACAAGCACCTTCGGAGGAACCACCTTCACCCCTGACAATGAACCGACCGCGCCCTGTGGGGGCAAAGGGCCGTCCATGCGGTTTTCAACAGCTGGATTCAATGGAAGCCGGCTACTTGGCCCGGCTGACGAGGGTAGCGACCTTCTCCAGGAGCTCCTTGGGTCTGAGCGGTTTATCCATGTAGTCGTCCGGCTGCGGGATGTCGCCCATGTCTTCCTCATCGCCGAAAGAAAAGCGTGATCCCGTATCAGTCTTGACACTCGAGACCATGAGTATGGGCGTGCCTTTGAGCGCTTCGAAGTCCGGTGAAGTCCGGAGTGTCCCCAAAAAGCTGAACCCTTCGAAGAGGCTCTCCATCATGATGTCCAGCATGACCAGATCGGGCTTCGCCTCCTGGATCACCTTGAGACCCTCTTTGCCATCGCTCGCGGTCACAATCTCGTAGCCATCTGTCATGAGGATCATTTTGGTCGTTTTGATGAAGTCCGGATCGTCATCTACAATAAGGATCTTACCCTTGGCGGCCATGCACATACCTCCGGGGACTTGGGGAGAAAAAGTTCACAAGTCAACGCGTAACCTGACATTTGGGCCACTTTTACTAGCGGAATCGTCCTTGCCTGTCAACTGGAAATCTAGTAACCTAATTCACAAGCTAGGGGTCGCCTCCCCGCTCAAACCCAATGGAAAAGCCGGCAGGCACATCCCAGGCCCTCTTCCGCCCCCGATCGCGGGGGCGTTGACGGAAGCTCCCCGGAATCGTTGTGCATCCAACTCCAAGCTGATGGAGGGGGCTTTATGTGGTTCAAACAGCTCAACTGGTACAAGCGCATTGGCGTCAAGATCAGCGTTCTCACGAGCGTCCTCGCCATCGGCTTTCTCAGCGTGCACACCTTTTTTTCGATTCAGTACTACCGCGAAGAGCTCATCGAGGAGGTGATCCGCAGTGTGAGCCTCCTCAGCGACACCATCAAGGCGAGCTCTCGGGCGGACATGCTGCTCTACGCGCCGGACCGCCTTCACCATACGGTGGACAGCATCGGCAAGCAACCCTCCATTCAGAAAATGCGCATCTTCAACTACGTGGGCGAAATCATCTATTCATCCGACAGATCCGAGATGAATCTCCTGGTGGATAAGCAGGCCGAGCAGTGCTATGCCTGCCATTCCGCCGAAAAGCCCCTGGAACGTTTGAGCACCCCCGAACGGACCCGCATCTTCACTTCCCCGTCAGGCAACCGTGTGCTCGGCATGATCAACCCCATCTACAACGAGCCCGACTGCTCCAGCGCCAGCTGCCATGTCCACCCGGCCGACCAGAAGGTTCTGGGGGTGATAGACATCGATGTCTCGCTCGAGCCCATCGACGCGCGCATACGCCAGGCGGAGGCCAAGCTGCTCTCCATCGGCCTGGCCTCGGCCGTCGCTCTGGCCGTCATCATCATGTTTCTGATCAACCGGTTTCTGAATCAGCCGCTCAAAGTTCTCATTGAAGGCACGCGCCGGGTGGCCCATGACGACATGGATGTCCAGATCCCCATCCGCACCGACGACGAACTGGGCATCTTCGCCCGGTCCTTCAACCAGATGACCCAGGACCTCAAACGGGCCAAGGAATCACTCACCCAGTGGGGCTGCAGACTCGAACAAATGGTCTCCGAGCGAACCAAGGACCTTCAGGAAACCCAGCAGCAGCTGATTCGCAGCGAAAAGCTCGCGTCCCTCGGCAAGCTCTCGGCCGGCATCGCTCACGAAATCAACAACCCGCTGACGGGAATCCTCACTTTGAGCCAGCTCCTGATGGATGAGTTTCCCGAGGAGAGCGATGCTCACCAGGACCTCAAACTGATCGTGCGGGAAACCATCCGCTGCCGGAGCATCGTCCGGGGGCTTCTGGACTTCGCGCGTCAGACTGCACCCGAAAAGGTCTCCATCGAGATCAACGAGGTCATCCAGGAGATCCTGCGGATCGTCACCACCCAGGAGTCCTTCCAGAACATACGGGTTGAAACCCAGTATGACCCGGAGAACCCCAGAATCATGGCGGACCTCGACCAGCTGAAACAGGTCTTCTTCAATGTGATCGTGAATGCTTCGGAAGCCATGGGCGGCAATGGGAAGCTCAAAATCGTGACCCAATGGGAGAAAGATCGATCCCGAATCGCCGTGCACTGCATCGACAGCGGTCCGGGCATTCCCGAGGAGAACCTGACCAGGCTCTTCGACCCGTTCTTCACGACCAAGGAAATGGGAACCGGCCTGGGGTTGGCCATCTCATACGGAATCCTCAAGGCTCATCGGGGGAATATCGAGGTCAGGAGCAAGCTGGGCGAGGGGTGCGAGATGATCATCACACTGCCGGCGGAACCCCATGAGGTTCTGGAGACTCCGGAGCCGCTGGAGGCGTCGGTCTGATCCATTCGGCAAGCCTAAAAAACGAAAAACAAGTCCTCCTCCAGTTCGACGAGCAGGCGCTTCATCATGAGAACGATATCCCGCGTTTCACCAAGACGGGTCATATAGTACCTTTCGAGGGTGCACTTGACTTCGAATCCCAACTGCCGGAAGGCCCTGATCGCCAATTGGTTTTCCATGGGCACTTCGGCTTTGAGGAAGTGAAGCCCCAGGCGATTGGCGACTTCAATGAGCTCTTTGATCAGTGCCGAGCCCAGACCAAGCTGGCGATAGGCCTTCCCGACGACAATCCTCATTTCGGCGATATGTCGGTAGACCCCCTCGAGAAAATGAAGCGATGCAACGGCGATGACCCGCTGGGCCTCCTCATCCAGGGCCAGCAGGGGGAAGACCTTTCGGTAGTCCAGCTTCTGAATCCAGCGATCCGCGGTCTCGGGGTTTCTGATGTCGTGCCTCAAGTTCGCCGCCTCTGTTTCCGGGATGCTGAAGAAGAACTCCCGCAGGAGCTCGACGTCCGCAGGAGTGAGGAGCCTGAAATGCACCATTTCACCATTGACGAGGACACTCGATCTGGGCTCGTAGGATTCAGCCCCTTGATCCGTTTTCATGGGCAGTTCCTCAATTCACCGGTATCGATGGACCCACCGGAAGATCCTTCAACAAGGATCTGTGACCTGGAACATGGAGCGCCAATGGCTGTCTCAGATTTGCCTGAGCACAAGTCGGTGAACCTCCGATCAACGTAAGTCCCTGGAATCCTGGCCGGTTGTTTCAGTTGTCAGATTGTACAGGTTTGTTGATGCAAACACAAGAGACTTGGCTCTGCAAGCCAATCTTGTGCGGGCTCAGAATTCCCGAAGTTTTTGTTTGAAGGAGATCTCATGTTTGAAGGAAAGACCATCGGTTTCATCGGGGGCGGAAACATGGGCGAGGCCTTGATCCGCGGGCTCATCACGGCATCCGTTCTCCGTCCCGAACAGCTCCGTGTCCATGACGTTCTGGCTTCAAGGGTGGACCACCTGAGGGCCAGTTATTCCATTCAAGGGGCATCATCCCTTGCGGAGGTTGCCCGCCATTGCCAGGTCCTCATTCTGGCGGTGAAGCCTCAGGTGATGCCCCTGGTCCTGGAAGAGCTCCGACCGCAGCTGGATCACCGCCCTCTGGTCATCTCCATTGCCGCAGGGATCAGCCTGGAAACACTTTGCCTTTCCCTGCCACCCGATTGCCCGGTCATCCGTGTGATGCCCAACACCCCTGCGCTGGTGCTCCAGGGTGTTTCCGCCCTGTCGCGAGGCTCAGGCGTGACGTCCGAGCACATGGATCAGGCCATGACTCTTTTCCGTGCTGTGGGCAGCGCTCTTGAAGTGGAGGAGAAGTGGATGGACGCCGTTACAGGCTTGAGTGGAAGCGGACCAGCCTACTTTCTGCTCCTCATCGAGGGCATGATCGACGCCGGCGTGCTGATGGGATTGCCTCGCCCCATCGCACGGGAGCTGGTGGTCCAGACCGCTCTCGGCAGCGCCAGAATGGTCATGGAAACAGGGAAGCATCCTGCAGAGCTGAAAGACATGATCACCTCACCTGGAGGGACAACCATACGTGGGCTCAAGGTTCTGGAGGAAGCCGGTGTGCGCGGCAGCTTGATGGGTGCAGTCGAGGCGGCCACGTTGAGATCGCAGGAGCTGGGGAAGCGCTGATTGGCGCAAGAGTCTTGTCTTCCGGGGATCCAACGGTCGCGGATCACGATCCATCGACACGGAGGATTTCCCCCGAAGGCCCCCAGGGCTTAGTCTGCCTGCCACCCGCCATCCCAAAGCACTCAACCAGGTCGCCTATTTTGGCCTGGTTGAAATCATCAATCTTGACGCCAACCTGCTGGCCGGGCCTCGCCTCCCTGACTTCGTCCTTCTCGATGTGCAGGGAAGCGATCTTCCCGGAATAGATGGGGCCCATGGCCGAAATGACTCGAAAACTGCACCCCAGGGAGATGACCCCATCCGTCACCTGACAACCCAGTATGACGCCCTTGTGCGAGCTCTTGAAGAGGGCAATGACCTTCCCCCGGCCCGCAACCTTTTCCTCGGGCTCCGCAGGCACCAAGCTTTCGGCCATTCTCCTGACGTCGTCCAGCAGCTTGTAGATGACCTCGTACAGCCGCACTTCGACCCCGTGCTCCTTGACCCACTGTTCCAGCTTGGGCATCACCCCCACGCTGAACCCCAGTACAAGGCGGCTTCCGGTGAGAGCCATGACCAGGTCCGACTTGCTGACCGCACCGACTCCCGAATGGATGACCTGGATGGCAACATGGGGAACCCTGAGCTTGCCAAGCATGGATTCCACTGCTTCCACGCTGCCGATGGAATCGCATTTCAGGACGATCTCGAACTTCCTTGTTGCCGCGGCCTCCCTGTCCTTCAACGCATCCAGGATGTACCTGGATCGTGCGATCGTCTGCTGATGAGACCTTTGTGGTTCTTTCGCATGAGCCATATCCAGTGCCTCCATGATAAGATGCTGCGTGCTTCTGCTCTCCAAGCTTCAAAAATCAACTCATTTTATAGAAAATAAGTACGTTTCATCGAGAATCGAGGGAGGGTCCACCTGTAAGATGAGTGTCTACATCGCCCTTGCCCCGTTCCTCCTGGATTGTCGATCAGTGCTCACACTGGGAGTACGGCCCTGCATCGGGGACTACTCCCCTGCGGAGAGGGAGCTTCTCCGCAACGCAAGGCGGATCCTCTTCCCCACCCCCAGATTTCTGGATGTCTTCGAAGCCGCCTCCATTTCCACCTTCCCCTCCCCCGCGAGCTATCGATACCCTCGATCACGCGTCCTGCAGGCTCTCTTGTTTCAGGTGCTGGGATGGCCTTCAGCCAGAACCCGAATCTACTTCGGAAAGCACCAGAAGGGGCGGGTTCTCAGAGACTTCCAAATCCCCTTCGACGCCCTTTCACCCAGACCGGGCTCAGGCGAGCCTCGCCGAATTGAGTCTCTCTCAGATTTCGAGTCGATTCCCGACCTGTTCAATCCCCTGGTGATTCGGGAAGTGCTCCCCTGGGATGATCAGATCCGTGTGACGGCCGTCCAGCACGAGTGCCTGGCGGCCCACCGACTGACCGCGGGAGGTGGTCGCAGCGACCCGGGGCACCCGGTGGTGCTGTCCGCAGCCGAAGTGGCCCCCCTCCTGAAGTTGAACCGAAAGCTGACCCGCCTCATTCACATGGACGACATCTCCATAGAATGGGGGTACTACGGCGGTCAGTGGCATCTCATCGAAATGACCTCTCCCCCTTTGCACATCCGAACCTGCGAATATAGTATTAATAGACATTCGTACATTTGCGGGCTCGTGGGTCGAGGGATTCTTTGAACGACAGGGTTTGCAGCCCACTGGCTCACACTTCCCGTTGCCGCTGAAAGATAGAGGAGTTACAGATGTCCCATTTCCAGTCCCTTAAACTGGTCCTGACGCACAGCTTGATCTCACTTATGCTCTACACGGGCATGGCCCACGGCGACGCTTCGATGTTCGTCGCTCACACGCCTGCAATACCCGCTTCATTGGCCGAGTCCGTCGATCGCGTGCTCGCCTCCAGGACCGGTGACCTGTTCGTCGTTTTGAACAACGGCCTGACGGTCCTCATACGGCAGAAAACCGAAAACGATGTCGTGTCGGCCCACGTCTACGTGCGGGCCGGCTCCGTTTATGAAGGCAGGCACCTCACGGCGGGCCTCTCCCACTATCTCGAGCACGTGGTGTCCGGCGGTTCAACCCGATCCTTCACCGAAGCCGAAGCCAAAGAGCGGCTGCAGAAGATGGGTGGAGCCACCAACGCCTACACCTCGCATGACCGCACCGTTTACTACATCAACACGTCGGCCACTCACTGGAAGGACGCCCTGGATCTGCTGCTCTCCTACGTGAGTGAAAACGCTCTGAACCCGCAGGAGGTCGCCCGTGAGAAAGCGGTCATTCAGCAGGAGATCAAGATGGGGGAAAACAATGTCGGCCGGGAGCTGTGGAATCTCTTCATCCGGACCGCCTACCTCAAGCACCCTGTGAGAAACCCCGTCATCGGCTATGAGCAGGTGTTCATTCAGACGACCCACGAGGACCTGCTCGAATACTACACGGAACGCTACCAGCCCGATCAGATGATCGTATCGGTGGTGGGCAACATAGAACCCTGGGAAGTCTTGTCTCTCGTCGCAGGAAAGACAAAGGATTTTCCGAGGAAATCGGCCGGTCCGCTTTCGCTCCCCGATGAGCCCGCTCAAACCGGCCCGCGCTGGGCCGAGCAGGAATCCCCTCTCGCCCGCCTGCACCAGGCCCTTCTGGGATTCCCTTCGGTGAGTCTCCACAACCCCGACATGTACCCCCTCGACGTGCTGGCATTCCTTTTGGGTGAGGGGCAGACCTCGCGCCTCGACCAGAGGCTCAAGGAGCGGGAAAGCCAGGTTCTCGCCGTGGGAGCCTCCAATTGGACGCCCGGCTTCGTCCATGGCCAGTTCACCATTTCCCTGACCCTTCCGTCCCAGAACTGGCCCGGGGTGCTCACCAGCGTGGAGCAGGAAATCGAGCGGTTCAAAACCGAGCTGGTGCCCCCCCAGGAGCTCGAGAAAGCCAAGAAAACCACCATCGCCCGGCATATCTTCGCCAAGGAGACGGCCTCTGCCGCCGCCTCGTCCCTGGCAACCTCGTTTTTCGACACGGGAGACCCTTACTTTGACGAAGCCTACGTGGAGGGAATTCGGAACGTCACCGCCGAACAGATTCGCGAGGTCGCCCGCACCTACCTCCGCAAGGAGCGTATGAACGTGGCGGTGCTCAAGCCGCCCAATTCCCCATCCCAATCCGAGACGGCTCTGAGGGACCGTGAACCTGCGGCCGACGGTGGCAAGGAGACCTTCCACACGCTGAGCAACGGCCTGAAAGTGGTCCTGAAGGAGGACTCATCCCTTCCGGTGGTTCACATCCACCTTTACGGCCTGGGCGGCCTGCTCCTCGAGCCTGCCGCGCATCCGGGCCTGTCGGCCTTCACAGCCTCGCTCCTGACCGCCGGCACGAGCTCGCGGACCAAGCTGGAGCTCCTGAGCGCCATCGAAGACATCGGAGGATCCATCGGGAGCCGCTCGGACAGCAACACCTATCATGTTTCCATAAGCATCCTGCGGGAGGACCTGGAAACCGCGCTCGGCGTCCTGTCCGATATCGTTCAGAATGCGCGCTTCCCGGAGGATGAGATCGAGAAAAAGCGCAAGGAGCTCCTGCTCGCCATCCAGAAGCAGGAGGAAAGCTGGCAGTACGAACTGATGCAGCTCTTCAAGAGAAACTACTTTTCGAAATCCCCTTACGAGCGCGACCGGCTGGGCACCGTTGAGTCCATTCAATCCATCGGGAGGGAGGACATCCTGGCATTCTTCCAGCGCATGGTGAACCCATCCCATAGTGTGCTGGCTGTATACGGGGACATCGAGTCCCGACCTCTCCTGGCAAAGCTGAACGAACGGCTGGGCACGTGGAAAGGGGAGGCCGTCACGCTTCCCGACTGGCCCAGCGAAACAGAGCCCCTCACATCGACACGATCGGTGGAAAAGAAGACCGAGAAGACATCGGCCAGCCTCTTTGTCGGCACCAACGGCCTCGACATCGGCAGCGACCGGCGCCCGATCCTGGATGTGCTGGATGCCGTGCTGGCGGGAGCGTCGTATCCCGGCGGACGGCTTTTCGAAGCCCTGCGAGGCGGCCAGGAGGACCTCGTCTACATCGTGGGAGCGACATCGTTTTACGGGAAGAGAGCCGGATACTTCGGTGTCATGACCCAAACCACTTTGGGCAACCTGGACAAAGTCCAGAATGTCATCCTGGGGCATCTGAAGAGAATCCAGGACGAGCCCATACCCGGCGACGAGCTCCAGACTGCCAAAGACATGATCCTGACGGCGCATCACCTCAGCCGGGAAAGCCTCTCCTCACAGGCCGTGAACGCTGCTTTGGACGAAGTGCTGGGGATGGGTTGGGACCACGAAAAGAGATACGCCGAGCTCATCCGCGAAGTGACCGTGGAAGACGTCCAGAAGCTGGCGAGAGAGCTCTTCGCCAACACCCTGGTGGTCCGGACCATTCCCGAAAAACCCGTGGAGGCCCTCCCCCGGCAGACCGCCAACCGCCATTCGTCCACGCCTTGACGCAAGGCTTTAATGGTAGCCCTGTTCGGGCACCGAGGAGGCTGGCCCGGGCCACGGCTGCAGGTCCAAAATGTTGTTGAATCAAGCTCACCTTATGGTCAGAACGGGTGCCAAGGGGTCCTCTGAGCAACATCCCGGCCTGTCACTTGCCCTCGCTCGAGACGCCGAGAAGACGAAGCGTGCTGCGGTCGCGCTCGCCTTGAAAATACTTGTCGAGCAGCCGCTCGAACAACGACCCCGGAGGCGACACGTAGGCGAACAGGGTCGCACAGGACTTCAGTTTCATATCGTCGGGGGACCCGAAGATCTCGTGGGCGGACTTCCCCTCGACACTCAGGGCCGCCTCGAAGCACTCCGTCAGCCGCTGCCCGAGCACCGGGTGGTTGAGGTACGCCCTGGCTTCCGCGACGCTCTTGATCGAGTAAAGCCTGGCGGTCGGGCTGAACCCCAGCCCTTCATACTGCGGGAAGATGTACCACATCCAGTGAGAGCGCTTTCGACCATCCTTAACCTCGGAAAGTGCCCGTTGGTAGTCGTCCTCCTGCGCTTGCAGGAAACGGTTCAGGTCACACGGATCGCCCGCGTCGCCGGATTTCCCCTCGTCTGGCATCAGCTTCTCCTTTCGCCGTTCGCTGCGCTTTCTCGCTGGCCTTTTCCTCAATTCTGTAGGCCTTGAGCTTTCGATTGAACTCGTAAAGCTCGCTGAGCTTGTTGAGAACCCTATCGATCTTTGTCATCTTCAAGCTTCTCTATATCCACCCGGTCCTGCTTCGAGTCCCTCGTCCTCTTAAGCCTGATAAGATCGGGCTTGCTCACAAGCATCACTCTTCCATGTCCCGACTCCGCTTCCACTGCATTCCGGATTATCTCTCTTGTCTCTCCATTCCTGGCAACGAGAATATCGATCAGCATTTCATCATCCTCGTCTGCAACTTTCAAAAACCGGTGAAGCTCGATCGCCACTTCCGGGAAAGTCCAAGGCAACGCAGATTCAAAATACCCATCCTTCTCCAGAATGGATTTTGTCTTCTCGAAATCTTCGGAGTCGACGAGGAGGTCAATGTCCCGGGTGAATCGCGGCTCCGTGTAGAAGGCCATTGCGACTCCTCCGACGAGCGCATACCTGACGGCCTGTTTCTCCAACTCCAGCACAAGCCGTTTGAACTCTTCAAATACATTCATGCCTTGTTCCTGTGGGGGCCTTATTCGTCAGGCGGGAAATACCCTGCGTATTCAGTCTACTATGCTGTGCCCGACCCATAAGATGATCACAAGCAAAGCGATGGGCAGAGGGTTTGTATGGATTTGGTAGAAAGTCTTTCGTATGCTTTTGGGGCTGACTTTGAATTTCACCACCATGCCGATAAGGGCGAGCAAGGCCATCACTGCCAAACCCCATTCCGGCAGAGAACTGGACCTGCACTGGGACAGGCTGAAATGGATAAAGGCCAGTAGCAGAGCCAGGGGGTTCAGAATGTAGTGGAAGGGCATCAGATACCTCTTTTGAGCCTGGTTGAACCGCTTGAGCCGATCTTTCAGATTTCCTGCCACGGTGATGTTGTGGATGAGCCCCCTGACGAGGAGGCTGAGTAAAACCGGAAGGTTGGCAGCCGCAAATATCCATGCAGCGGTCTCTCCGGTGAGCTCATTTCCCTTATCACCTTTTCCATGCTCGGAAGTGGAGAACAGGCTCCGGCCGACCTGCTTCCCCTTGTGGCCGTGGTCGTCGGCCATCGCATCAGGCAAACAAGCCATAAAACAAATGCCTGAGAGTAGAAGCGTACCTGCCAGTAGAACTCTGATGAGCGATCTATTCCGATCTCGCATTTTTGTCTCCTCCTTTCATTGTCCCCGCATGCCCGTGACCTTCTCTCTGAGCAAAAAACCAATAGGAATGCAGTAACCGATTGAACACTTTCTGTTGATCTCCGGCACGGACGATGGGACTTGTGCGTGGCAGCATGGCGCATCGGCAGAGTCTAACGGCGTTCTTGTTGCGGAGGCATAGATGCTCAAATACATTGTCCGCCGGCTGCTTGTCCTGCCCGTTGTATTGTTCGTCGTCACCCTGGTGCTGTTCGTCCTCTTTCTCCAGATCCCGGTCGAGCAGCGGGTTGCCGTCTACCTACCCTCGGTGCGCTCCAACATATCAGAGGCAGACTACCAAAAACTAGTCGAGAAGACCATCGAGCGCTACGGCCTGGACCGGCCGTTCTCGGTGCAGTACGTCGAATGGGTTACGAACCTCGTGAGAGGCGACTGGGGATACTCTCCCTCCTGGCGGGAGCCCGTGCTCGAAGGCCTGCTGCGCCGTGCCCCGGCGACCCTGGAGCTGACGCTGTTTGCCCTGGTGCCCGCCATGCTCCTGGCCGTTGGCCTGGGAAGACTTGCGGCCCGGCGCAGAGGTGCCGTTCCCGACAGCCTGGTTCGTTCCGCCGCCTTCTTGGGCTTGGCCTTTCCGCCGTTCATCCTGGCGCTGATGCTGATGAACGTCGCCTATGCCCGCACGGGCTGGTTTCCCCCGGAGCGAATGAGCCTGGCGACGAGTCTCATCTTGAGGGGTGACGGATGGCACACCTATACCGGGCTGCTGACCGTCGACGCCCTCTTGAACAGGCAGCTCAACGTCTCT
>JBFYYO010000010.1:0-49287 GCA_041310025.1 Syntrophobacterales bacterium | reverse complement strand
CTGGGGAACATGGATATCAAGAAGGCGGCAAAGATTTCCGAGTCTCTCTCCCATCGCTAAACGCAACCAAGCAGCCCATCGAAAACCTCTCTCCGGCTCCTCCCCTTTGGTGGCATGCGGCAGGGCAGGACTGTCGGCCGACTCGGCCGACGCGCCCCCACCCCACATGGACGCTGCCTGAAGCAACGCAAGATCTCTGAATCCATCCCACCGGGAGAGGGGACTTCTTTGCTCCTGTACACTTGAGCTGGTGCCCAGGACTCACCCCCAGAACCTCCAGGCTTCTCACCAAATTCTGCACACGATGCACGGCACAGGAACGAAGTCCACCCAACTGTCCCACGGGTTGCCGGGCCGGATGCAGATAGCCACCGACAACAGGGCAGGAATTGTCAGGACCACCCAGAAAAAATTTCCCGATATCGAGGTCGGCCGCCATCAGACCGACACATCCACAGGCGAAATCATCATTAAATACAAATTGTTAACCGTTTTTTTCTGAATGGCATCGACATTGCGTTACGAGCCCTCGACGCCGCAATCTCGTGGCTCACGGTTGACACCCAGGGGAAACGAATGAATCCGAACCGACTCAATGCCGCTCAGCTGCTCATGAACTACAGCGCCCATGAGAATGGCAGGATCTGCCAGAGAATCCACGACAGCGAGTTCTCCCAAGAGCTCCAGTCCGTGGCGCTTGCGGCGCAGCAGGGCGAGGGGATCCCATCGATTCCCGCCAATCCTTCCCTCCCCCTCCCCGCTGCAGCCTCCGGCTCCGGGACCTTCCCTGCCGAAGACCGTCCGCTGCCGACACTGCCCCAACTTGAACCATCCGGGCTGCTGAGCGGGTCCGCCAACGAGTCGGTGCCGTCCCAACCCAAGAAATCGATTGTGAATCGCGCTGGAACCGCCGCAAGAAGAACCGTTCTTTCCCGGAAGACTCAGGACACTCAGCAGCCGGCATTCACGAATCCGCTCCTCCTGGACAGAATTCTGGCTCAGCTGCAATTTCCCGCCGAGTCGCGCCAAAGGTGTGTCGAAACTCTCAGCGCCCAGGGACACCTCTCGGTCAATGCTGTCTTCTCCATTCTTGCAGGCGGCACTCCCGGCACCCCCACGAATAACCAGTTACCAGTGGTCCCGGCATCCGACGTGAAGGAGCTCCTGAATTCGATCAAAATGGGCCGAACCGCCGGCATACCTGAATTGAGGGACCTCAAGATCAAAGAGAGCGGGGTCTATACATTTGAAGAAATCCGGGATCTCATCAGACCTCTGGCTCAGAGCCGGCGACGCAGGGCTTCCTCTGAGGCCGGACAGCAACCCGGAAGCGGTGAGGTGGCATCCGCGGGAGGCGCTCCAGAGCTCATCGTGGGATCTCTCCCAGCAGCGGTTCCCGAGGGTCACGTCGAAAAGCTTTCAGCAAGCCAGATCCCATCGTTTTCAGGAGTCACACCCGCACGCGCTTCGGCAATGCGTCGACCTCTGCCCTCGGATCAGCAGAAGGAGCAAAGAACTCCGGGCGTGAGCGATCGATTCAGCGCATCCTCTAACGTTTCGGAGGAGATGGATCAGCCGTTTCAGTCTATTCCACATGCCCAAGCACCTGAGACTGCTTTCGAGGAGAGCAGCCGGTCGCAGTTTGAACCGGCATCGGGCACCCGGTCGTTTGGAGGGATGAGGGGATCGGAACAGGCGCCGGGCGCATGCTCTCAGGCCAGTCCCCCTCCAGTGACCGCCGCACAGACCGACGGGGCCGCCGTCACCGTCGAACAGGGCACTCACAACCCTTCCGGACTCAGGCCGACCCGCGTGGAAGAACAGCTCCCCGGAGTCATGACCGCTGCATTGAGGGTGGGCGAAGAGCAGAGCAATGAGGCTCCAGACGGTGTCGAGCTGATGGAGGACACTTCTGCAGATTTCCAGGTCGAGCCTCTGGCCTCCGGCGACAATCCTTTCGAAAGCCTGGACAATGCGGATTCCGGGAGGTCTTCGCCCAACCAGCATGAACAGGGAAATCCCGCCGATGCTTTCCAGGCAAAGCAAGATCGGGAGGGTTCGGGCGGTCTCAACCATTCCGAGAGCGAAGCGGTCTTCAGCGTTCCCACTCCGGCAAACAGGTCTGTCAACCACGCCGGAATGGAGGAGCAGGCCGAACGGGTCAACGTCCATGAACCCGATTGGGCCCGTAAGGTCTCGGAGCAGGTCCTGGAGAGGGCGCGAGCGGGCAAGTCCTCCCTGGTGGTGGAGCTTGAACCTCAAGGCCTCGGCCATATGACCCTTCGCATCGAGGCCGACCAAAGGCATGTCACCGCATGGATTTCGACTCAGAACGAGGAAGCCAGGAATCTGCTGCTTCAGAATGCCTCCGCGCTCCAAAAGCATCTGGCCGAGCACGGCCTCAGCCTGGGCGAGCTCACCGTCAACGTGAGCCATGACCGTGGGAATGCCAGAGGGCATGCCGGAAATCGGGAAACGCGCAGGACCTGGAGAGTTGGCGGCAGGCAAGGAAGGGAGCTTCAGAATGAAACCCATGTCCCCGGCGTTCATGGAAGGATGGTGGGACACGGCAGCCATCAGACGATCAGTCTGGTCGTTTGAAACCTCTGGAAGACCTATACGACGGGAGAGACAAAATGTCTGACGTGACGGTTCAATCTTCAACCAATGCCGCTTTTTCGCAATCCGCCCAGACAGCGGCTTCTTCGGTGGCCAACAAACTGGACATGAATTCATTCCTGACCATGTTCACCACGCAGCTCAAGTACCAGGATCCAACGAACCCGATGGAATCCCACGAGCTGGCTGCGCAACTGGCCCAGTTCAGCTCCGTCGAAAAGCTGACCGGCATCGAGAAGAGCATGTCCCAATTGCAGTCGTATCTCTCGGCACTGAACAATGCCCAAATGATGCAAGCCGTGGGCAAGGAGATAACCGGGGCCAGCAACGTGATTCAGGTGTCGGGTGACGGGGTCACCAAGACCGGTTTCCAACTGGGTGTGAGCGCCGTCCAGGCCACAGCGCGGATCCTGTCACAATCGGGAGAGGTCGTGAGAACCCTCAGCCTCGGTGAACTGGCTTCGGGCCATCACGACCTGCAATGGGACGGGAAAAACGACGCCGGCCAGAAAGTGGCTTCGGGGATTTACGCCTTCGAGGTCGACGCCCTCGGAAGTGATGGAAACTCACTGGATGTGGAGACGACGGTCAAAGGGACCGCCTACGCATTCCGGATGATCGAAGGAATGCCGTTCCTGGTGCTCGACAACGAGAATGGACTCCTCATTCCGACAAGCTCCGTGAAACAGGTCAACAACCCTTCGGCGTGAAGGCCGATTTGAGCAGAACAAACCGACCAGCAGCATAGTGCACAGACTCAGAAGCATACCAGTGCTTGGATGAATGGTCTCTGGATGAATCCGTTTAGGGATTGAAGGGAGGAACACCATGGGTATCAACAGTGCGATGTACAACGGCGTCAGCGGTCTTAACAGTTTCAGCACGGCCATTTCGGTGGTCGGGGACAACGTGGCCAATTCCAACACCACGGCCTACAAGAGCAACCAGGTGCATTTTGGAGACATGGTCAACCAGTACCTTTCCCTGCAATCCAACGACACGGAGAGTGAGGGGGCCGGAAGCATGATCCTCGGCATCTCCACCAATTACGGCCAGGGTCTGATTCTGAACACTTCTAACTGGGCGGACCTGGCCATCGGTGGTGAAGGGTTCTTCAACGTGCGGGACGTTCTCTCGGGCAGGGTTTACCACACGAGGGACGGCAGCTTCCACCTGGACGACCAGGCCTTTCTGGTCAACATGCAGGGACTTCGCACTCAGGATATAAACGGAGCTGACATCCAGGTTGCCAACATCCAGAACTACGTGAGCTTCCATGTCGAGACCGACGGTTGGATCTACGGGGTCGACAACACGGGCACCGAAGTTCAAATCGCCCAGTTGGGTCTCTCGAGCTTTTCCAACAGGGACGGACTCGTGCGACAGGGCAACAATCTCTACATAGCCGGACCGGAAGTCGGTCAGGTTTTCGACAATGCGACCACTCCCGCCATCTTCGGCCAGGTGCTGGACTATTCGCTGGAGAACTCCAACGTGGATCTCGCCAAGGAGATGGTGGACATGATCATCTACCAGGCGAGCTACAACGCCAACTCCAAGACCATCACCACCTGCAAGGACATGATCGACGCGACCATCAACATGGTACGCTAGTCGGCCTAACGCTCTCGGATCACAAGCCCCGAAGTGATACAGCCGACGCCCGGGTGTCGGCTGTATCCTCGTCAAGGTCTTGACCCTCTCCCGACCTGGCAAAGCCTCCGCAACCTGACGGGATGACGGCTGCCATGTCTCCTTCACCCGGTCTCAATATGACAACGAGATTTCTTGGGTAGGGTGGGCAAAAGCGGAAGCGTTGCCCACCGAGAAGGGCGGCTTCACCTCCGGCGGGCAAGATAAGGCCCTTGCCCACCCTACCATGAAAGTACATCTGGCCTCATTTCTCGCTATATTATTAAGCCCACATCCCCAAATCCGCGCTCTCTTTGTCCACCTGAAACCTCTCCGATAATCGCCTTTCGGGCGGGGATCAGCTCCGCCCCTGCAGGAACAGCCTTGAATGGGACGCAGGGGCGGACCTCATCCCCGCCCTGCTTGAGCCAGAAAGGTGAGCCCGGCATTCACGGGAATCCTCCCGGGGAAAGCTCGAGGCTCGCATCTCTGAAGGATCTTGTCTCCCCGAACGATGGCACACTCGTTGCTTTGATGCCCATTGCTGCAAGCCCATTGACCCGGGAGATCCCAAGGCCGGTCGGCCTGGCATGACCCCACCCCAATATCCATACCGCAATGAGATTCGAGAGGAGTGAAACCACCCATGGCAGCAGAAGCCCAGCAGAATGAGGAATCCAAAGAGCCCAAGAAGGGCTCGCCCCTCATCAAAATCGTGATCCTGGTTGTGATCCTGGCTGCATTGGGCGGCGGTGGGTTCTTCGGCTACACAAAATTCTTCAAGAAAGCACCTGCGGAAGGCGAGCACGGCGAGACAGCAGCCGCTCACCCGGAAAAACAGGTGATCTGCGACTGGGACCCCATGCTCGTGAACCTGGCGGACCCTGGCGGCAAGCGTTACCTGAAGCTCGGCATGAAGATCGAGCTCAACAACGACAAGGTTCTGGAGGAAGTGAAAAACCGCAGCTTCCAGGTCAAAGACGCCATGCTCATGATCCTGTCGAGCAAGGAATATGACGACATCGCCACTCCGTCCGGCAAGCAGGCGCTTAAGCAGGAATTGATGGCGCAGATGAACAAGATCATCAAACAGGGCCAGGTCAAGGACGTCTTCTTCACCGACTTCATCGTGCAATAGATCCGAGCCGCTGCGACCATGGAAAAAATCCTGTCCCAAGAGGAAGTTGATGCCCTCCTGAGAGGCCTCTCCAGCGGAGACGTTGATTCGGAGAAGAAGGAGGAAGTCGCTGGAAACGGCATCAAGCCCTATGATCTGACGAGTCAGGACCGGATCATCCGGGGGAGGATGCCCACCCTCGAGATCATCAACGACCGGTTTGCCCGCCTTTATCGAGTCAGTCTTTCGGCTTCCCTGAGGAAGGTCATCGACATCACCGTGACGCAGACGGAGATGATCAAATTCGGCGAGTTCGCCCGTACCCTGCCGGTGCCCACCAGCCTGCATGTCCTGAGGATGGATCCGCTTCGGGGCCACATCCTGCTGGTGGTCGAGAGCCGCCTCATCTTCAACCTGGTGGACTGCTTTTTCGGGGGGACCGGCAAAAGCAGCTTCAAAATCGAGGGAAGGGACTTCACTTCCATCGAGCACCGTCTCATCCACAAGATCGTCGAGTCCACGCTGAAGGATCTGGACCAGTCCTGGAAGCCCGTTTGCCCCGTCACCTTCCAGTTCATCCGGTCCGAAGTGAATCCGCAGTTCGCCACCATCGTGCCGCCCAGCGACGTGGTCATCGTGGTGCACTTTGAATTGGAGCTCGACCGGCTCATCGGCAAAATGATCCTTTGCCTGCCCTACTCAACCATAGAGCCCATTCGGGACCGGCTCTATGCGAGCTTCCAGAGCGATCAGCTGGAGGTGGATTCGAGATGGGCCGATCGGCTCAAGAAACGTCTCCGACACGTTGGAGTCGAGCTTCTTGTCGAACTGGGGAGAACCCGGGTTAGAGGAAGAGAGCTTCTGGAGCTGGCTGCCGGGGACGTGCTGATGCTGAACAAGGACGTCCATGACCCGCTGACGGTTCGAGTGGAAGGGGTCCCGAAGTTCAAAGCCTACGCGGGGACGAGCAAGGGGAGCAAAGCGTTCCAAGTCAGCGAACCCCTATCCCCCCCGGCTCCCGAATCGGAAGAAGACAGAGGAGACTGATTCCATGGACATTGAAGATATCAAGGCAGAGCTCATGCAGGCGGAATCCGGTGCAGACGCAGAAGACAAGGCCCACTTCCCGGACCTCGCACAGGCGCCGAGCCGAAAGCCGAGCATGCGGGAGCTCGATTTTCTCCTGGACATCCCTCTGGACGTTTCCGTCGAACTGGGAAGCACCAGCATGTTGGTCAACGATCTCCTGCAGCTGGGGCAGGGCTCCGTTATCGAGCTGAACAAGCTCGCCGGCGAACCTCTTGAAATCCTCGTGAACCATACCCTCATCGCTCGGGGGGAGGCCGTGGTCATCAACGAGAAGTTCGGAGTGCGGATCACCGACATCATCAGTCCAACCGAACGGGTGAAGCAGCTGGGCTGAGCCTTTCCTGTCCTGGCAGGTCTTGAGGCAGGCCCGGCACCAGAAACCTTTTGCACGCAGATCAGAGAATCGGAATCAACATGGATGAGGGCCTCAACTTTGGATTACAGTTCGCCAAAATGGCAGGGGGTCTCGCCGTCGTGCTGGCCGCTCTCCTGGCCTGTGCCTACGGGCTCAAGAGGACCGGGCTCTGGCTCAGAAAACCTGAATCCGAGTCCTGGATACATATCCTGGCTCAACAGACCATAGGACTGAAGCATCAGCTCGTCCTCCTGAAAGTCCACGACCAGACCCTCCTCGTGGGGATCTCGCCCCAGGGAATCAACCTGCTGACCCATATCGAGGGAGGCGCCGGGATTGCAAGCACCGTCAGCGCTCCGCTCACCGAAGAACTAAGATGACTCCCTCAAGACTTCTGAGCCCTGATCCACGTCGACGGCCGCCCAATTGGGCAGTGTCCTCCAAGTGGCTGCTCATGGGAGCCCTGGTGACACTCCTGGGGTACCTGCTGCTCTCTCCCCATGATGTCTCGGCCGCGGAAGTCGCCCTGCCCGGCCTGCGGTTTCAACTGGACGACCCCGAAGCTCCCAAACAGATTTCCGGTGTGCTCCAGATTGTCTTCTTTCTGACCATCATCTCGCTGGCCCCGGCAGCTTTGATCCTGATGACCTCATTCACCCGCATCGCCGTGGTCTTCGCCTTTCTGCGCCAGGCGCTCGGCACCCAGGGGGCCCCTCCCAATCAGGTCGTCATCGGGCTTTCACTGTTTCTGACTCTCTTCATCATGCAGCCCGTCTGGCAGACCATCCACCAGGAGGCGCTGGTTCCCTATCAGAAGCACGAGGTCTCCGGTGAGGAATTCCTGAAGCGAGGGCTCCAGCCCATCAAGGAATTCATGCTCCGGCAGACCCGCAAAACGGATCTCGCCTTCTTCGTCTCCCTGGCCCAGCAGGACAAGCCGCAGAACGCCGAGTCGCTCCCCCTGACCACCGTCATCCCCGCGTTCATCATCAGTGAGCTCAAGACGGCGTTTCAGATCGGCTTCCTCCTTTATATGCCCTTCATCATCCTGGATATGGTCATCTCGAGCATCCTCCTGTCCATGGGCATGATGATGCTGCCACCCGTCATGATCTCCATGCCTTTCAAGCTCATGCTCTTCGTGATGGTCGACGGCTGGAGTCTTCTGGTCACTTCGCTGGTCAAGAGCTTCCGTTGAGGTTGACGCCATGACCCCCGATTTCATCATCGGCCTGGCTCGACAGGCCATCGAAACGCTGCTGCTGGTCAGCCTCCCGACCCTGCTCCTCAGTCTCGTGGTGGGCCTCCTCATCAGCCTCTTTCAGGCCGTCACCCAAATCCAGGAGATGACCATCTCCTTTGTTCCCAAGATCGTGGTCACTTTCCTCTCCCTGCTCATATTCGGCGCCTGGATGATCGGAAAGCTCGTGGACTTCACGCGCGAGATGATCCAGATGATTCCCCATTGGATTCAATAGCGGCGACCGTGTGCGCAGTCATCCCGGCGAAATGGACTTCCCATGGTCAGCTTCCATGTGAACATCACTGAAATAGCCGTCCTTCTGGCGATTCTGCTTCGCGTCAGCATCATCCTCTTTCTCGTCCCCGTCTTCGCAGGGCATCAGGTCCCCGGAACCGTCAAAGCTCTGGTGACGGTGGCTCTCGGCTGGATGATGTACGGATTGGTGCGGCACTATGTGAATCCGTTGCCGTTCGAGATCTCATCGCTTCTGTGGATCGTCCTCGGGGAGGTCGTCCTGGGGGCTTTTCTCGCTTTGGCGACCCTGATGGTCTTCGCCGGGTTTCAGCTGGCCGGAGAACTGATCAGTTTTCAAATGGGGTTTGGATTCGCCCAATCCGTGGATCCGCAGAATGGGGTGTCCATGATGACCCTCAGCCGCTGGTTTCAGATCGTCGCCACCCTGATCTTCTTTGGAATGAACGGACACCACACGATCATCTCGGGTATCGCCGAGAGTTTTCGCCAGATCCCCATGGGAGGGTTCTCGACCGACACCACCATGCTGCACCATCTCCTCACCCTTTCCCGGCAGCTCCTGGTCATCGGCATCAAGCTGTCCGCTCCGATCACGGTGACGATCCTGATCAGCCAGCTCGGTTTGGGGCTCGCGTCCAAATACGCACCTCAGGTCAATATTCTGGCTTCCGTTTTTCCACTGACCATACTCCTGGGTTTTCTGTTCATCGGGATCTCGGCCTCGCTGTGGGGTGAGGTCATGGGTGGGTATCTGGGAACCATGCTTCGGATTGTCGAGGAGTGGCTCAAGTTTCCGAAAGCCGTCGCCCTGTAGGACCAGATGTCGGACAAAAGATTGACTGAGTCGCTCATTTTGACGTGGGAATCAACAGATGGCGGGTGGCCAGGAAAAGACCGAACAACCAACTTCGAAGAAGCTGAGCGAAGCCCGCAGAAAAGGGCAGATCCCCAAAAGCAATGAGCTCAATGCTTCCGTCGTGATCCTCGTTGGAGGAGTGGCCACCTACAAGGCTTCCCAGTCCATTCCCGGGCGGTTCAAAATGCTCATGGAAGAGCTGTGGGGGCAGGGATTCCACACCGCCTTCGATTCGTCCCTCAGCGCAGACATGTTCATCAGCGTGACCAGCCATTTCATGGTCATGGTCGGTCCGATCCTGATGGCCTGCATCCTGGCCGCTGTGGCCATCAATGTCGCACAAACCAAAGGGGTCAACTTCTCATGGGAGGCTGTGCAGCCCAGCTTCTCAAAACTCAATCCCGTGAGCGGCTTCAAGAGGCTGTTCTCGCTGCGCTCCGCTCTGGAGCTTGTCAAATCCATTCTGAAGTTCATCGTCATCAGCACGACCGCTTATTCGGTCTACATGTCCGAACATGAAACCGTCATGAACCTCATGGTGGGGGATCTCGGCCTCACCATTGGGACCCTGGGCTCCATGGCTCTGCGAATCGTCCTCCGTGTGGGCGGCATCATGCTCATTTTCAGCCTCCTCGACTACTACTACCAGAAATGGCAGCACATGCGAGATCTTCGCATGACCAAGCAGGAGGTCAAGGAAGAGCACAAACAGAGCGAGGGCAATCCCCAGATCAAGAGCCGCATTCGCTCCATTCAGCGATCCCTTGCCCGTCAACGCATGATGGCCAACATTCCCAAAGCCAGCGTGGTCATCACCAACCCAACCCATTTCGCAGTAGCTCTCCAATACGACTCCCAGATGGAAGCCCCGAAAGTGCTGGCCCGGGGAGCGGATTTTCTGGCCCGGAAGATCATCAAAACGGCGCGTCGACACAGAGTCCCCGTGGTTCAGAATCCTCCATTGGCACGTGCTTTGTATCATCAGGTGAAATTGGAGGAGGCGATACCAGCCAATCTCTACAAAGCGGTGGCGAAGGTTTTGGCTTACATCTACCAGCAAAAACACAGGAAGCCCCAGGGATAAGAGGGACCATTGAGCTCGGTTGCCAGCACATCCAATCCACTCTTGCAGCGCCTCAGGGATGTTTCCGACGGTGACGCCGTCATGGGGATCGGCATTGTCGTCATCCTGTCGATCATGCTGCTGCCCCTGCCGAGTGTTCTCCTGGATGTGCTCATTGCCGGCAACATAGCCATCGGTCTCATTATCCTGCTGACGGCCATCTACAGCGTCCGGGCAGTCGACTTCGCCATTTTTCCGTCCGTCCTCCTGATCACGACCCTCTTTCGTCTGGCTCTCAATGTCTCCTGCACCCGCCTGGTCCTGCTGCACGGTCACGAGGGAACCACGGCCGCCGGCCATATCATCGAGGCTTTCGGCAACTTTGTGGTCGGCGGGAACTATGTGGTGGGTCTCGTGATGTTCATCATTCTCGTCATCGTGAATTTCGTGGTGATCACCAAGGGAACCGAGCGTATCTCCGAAGTAGCCGCACGGTTCACCCTCGATGCGATGCCGGGAAAACAGATGAGCATCGACGCCGATCTCAACACCGGCATGATCAACGAGCAGGAGGCCCGGAAGCGGCGCGAGGGCATCGCCCAGGAAGCCGATTTCTACGGCACCATGGACGGCGCCAGCAAGTTCGTGCGCGGGGATGCCGTTGCAGGCATACTGATCACTTTCATCAATATCATCGGTGGGTTGTTGATCGGAATCCTTCAAAACGGCATGAACATCCTGGATGCCTTGAAGAACTACACCCTCCTCACGGTGGGTGACGGGCTGGTTTCGCAGATTCCTGCGCTGGTGATCTCCACTTCCGCGGGCATCCTGGTCAGCAAGGCGACCTCGGATTCGGGAATGGGAAAGGCCTTCGGCAAAGTGTTCCGGCTCCAGCCCAAACCTTTGGGCATAGCCGGTCTGCTTCTCTATGTCCTGATCCTCGTGCCGGGCTTTCCATTCCTTCCCCTGCTGACCGTGGGGACCTTGCTGGTCACCGTCTCGTACTACCTGTCCAAACGGGACCCTGAAGAGGAGATGATGACGGCCGGCGGGGTCGACGCCTCGTCGGATCAATCGCCCGAATCTCCGAAGCTTCCCCCGCTCATGGAGGCGCTCGAGCTGGAGGTGGGCTATGGTCTCATCTCTCTCGTGGACGAGACGCAGCACGGGGACCTCCTATCCCGCATCAAGGCCATTCGACATCAGTTGGCCCTCGATTTCGGCATCATCGTGCCAGCGCTGCACATTCGGGACAACCTCCAGCTGAAGCCGGCCGAATACCGCGTGCTGCTCAAGGGAAACCCCATCGGGCGAGCTGAGCTCATGATGGGCCACTACCTGGCATTGAGTCCCGGCGAAGACGCCCGGCCCATCGAAGGGATTCCGACCAAAGACCCGGCTTTCGGGCTTTCCGCCATGTGGATTCCCGAAGCGCGAACGGAGACGGCCGCGGCAGAGGGCTACACGGTGATTGACCTCTCGACGGTCATGGCCACGCATCTGACCGAGCTTTTCAAGCAACATGCAGCCGAGCTCCTCGATCGCCACTCCAGAACCTCATCAATGAACAGATCCCCATACGGGATCTGCAGACCATCGCCGAGACACTCGCCGACCAGGCTTCTGCCACCAAGGATCCCGAGATCCTGACGGAGTATGTCCGGCAGGCCCTGGCAAGAACGGTCACGCGTCCTTACGAGACACCCGACGGCAAGCTCTACATTCTCACTCTTCAGCAGTCCCTGGAAGAACATCTGGCTCGAAGCATCCAGAAGACGGAGCAGGGAAGCTTCCTTTCCCTGGAGCCCAATCTTCTCCATCAGTTCATACAGGCCGTGAGCGCTGAAACAAAGCGTGTTCTGAACCTTGGGCACCATCCGGTGATCCTTTGCTCTCCCATGCTGCGCCGCCATGTCCGCAGGCTTCTGGAACGCTTCATGCCGGAAGTTGTCGTCATCGCGCACAGTGAGTTGAAAAACACTCTGGAAATCCAGGCCATGGGAGTGATCAGGGTAAATCATGCAGATTAGGACTTTTCGAGCAGTCACCATTTCCGAGGCCCTGGATCAGGTCAAAAAGGAACTGGGCCACGAAGCCATCATTCTGGGGAATCGCAAGATCAATCTGCCCGGGAATGAAGCTGGCATCGAGGTGACTGCAGCCGTCGAACAGGAAAGCCGCACCGAGTCGCCCGATCCCGAGATCTACAGTGAGATCAAGGAGATCAAATCACTTCTGTCTCTGTTGATTTCTTCCAAGGACTACTTTGCGAGGATCCAGCTGGAGGAGCCGCTGGCGGAGATCTACCACAGTCTCTTGATGCGCGGACTCGATGAACGGCAGGCCTTTGTGTTTCTCAGGAAAACCCTCCTGGAAATGGAAGAGCCCTCGGCTGAAAAACATCGTATCGTTGAGGCATTCTGCAGGCAGGTGATCGAAAAGGTCAAGTTTGCACGCCCTTTCAGCACGGGGACCTCACCCAAGTCAACGGGGCGGATTTTTGCCTTCGTCGGGCCCACCGGCGTCGGAAAGACGACAACCCTGGCCAAGCTCGCCGCACTCATCAAGATCAAGCGCAGGAAAAGCGTCGGAATCATTTCCATCGACACTTATCGAATCGGTGCGGTCGATCAGCTGCGCACCTATGCCAACATCCTGGAGGTCCCCTTCATGGTGGCCCAGAGCAGGGCTGAGCTCAACAAGGCCAGAATCTCCCTCCAGAGCAAGGATGTCATTCTGGTGGACACCATCGGAAAGAATTATCTCCACAAGGATCAGGTCCGGGATCTGAAAAGCGCATTCTCTGACACTTCAGGCGTCAACCATCTTCTGGTCCTGAGCGCGACAGCCAAAGACGTGGACCTGAGACAAACCATTCAACACTTCCAGTCCGTAAACATACACAGCCTGATATTCACGAAGGTGGACGAGACGCTGAGTCATGGATGCATGATCAATCAACTCCTCCGTTTCCCTCACGCAGTCTCCTATTTCGGGACGGGTCAGAGAGTACCTGAAGACATTGAAACAGCGACACAGAAGAGGCTGCTCATGTTCCTGTTTCCCCCAGGAAATGGTTCGAGTGGAAAGGAATAAGTATGGACCAGGCTTTAGGATTGCGTGAGACGAATCATCAACGCCTCCCTCAAAACAGCAGGGAATTGGGTGTGGTCCCTCCGCCCGTGCGGGTCATCTGCGTCAGCAGCGGAAAGGGGGGGGTGGGAAAGAGCAACGTCGTCGTCAACCTGGCGTGCGCTTTTGATTTGATGGGCAAGAAGGTTCTCATTCTCGACGCCGACCTGGGACTCGCCAACATCGATGTGCTTCTCGGGCTGGCTCCCAAGGAAAACATCAGCCACGTTCTGGAAGGCAAACGCCAACTGCGGGAAGTGCTGGTGAGCGGCCCGGGGCACATTCGCATCATGCCCGCGAGCTCCGGTGTCCAAGAATTGACCCGGCTCACCGACGAACAGAAACTCCAATTCCTTCAGCTGCTGGACGAACTGGAAGCGGACGTCGACATTCTGCTGGTGGACACCGGGGCCGGGATTTCTGACACGGTCCTGTATTTCAATCTGGCAGCCCAGGAACGCGTGGTGGTGGTCACACCGGAGCCCACTTCCCTCACGGATGCCTATGCCCTCATCAAGGTCCTTTACACTCGACATGGAGAGCGTCATTTCCGAATCTTGGCAAACTCTGTGCATAGCGAAAAGGCCGGAAAGAGCATTTTCGCCCAAATGAGCAAGGTTGCAGACCATTTCCTGGACGGCATTTCTTTGGACTACTTGGGCAGCATACCTCACGATCCGAATGTTCCGCGAGCCGTCCTTCAACAGAGGCCTCTCGTGGAGGCATTCCCGAATGCTCCAGCTGCCAAAGCCTTCATCACCCTAGCGGAAAAGATCAGGAAGAGCGCTCCACATCCCAACAATGGAACCGTTCAATTCTTTTGGAAGCGACTTCTGAAAGTCTAGAAGTCGGAGAAAGACAGAGAAAAGATGCTACAGGTGACCCATTCGCCCAATAGGAATCCGTATCTTGCCCAGAAGGCCGACCGAAGGCTTCTGCCTCATGAAAAAGACGAGATTATCCTACAGCACTGCCCTTTGGTCAAATTCATGGCCCTGAGGCTGGTTTCGAGACTGCCCAACAACGTCCAGACCGATGACTTGTTCAACGCCGGCGTCATCGGACTCATCGATGCCATCGAGAAGTTTGATCCCACCCAGGGAATCCAGTTCGAGACTTACGCCAAGATCCGGATTCGAGGCGCCATGCTGGACGAGATCCGGTCCATGGACTGGGTGCCGCGCTCTCTGCGCCAGAAGGGCCACAGCCTGGAGAAGGCCTGCTCAGGACTCGAGCAAAGACTGGGTAGAAACCCTTCGGACGAAGAGATTGCCGAGGAGATGAGCCTGTCCATGGAGGATTATTACGGGCTCCTCGATGAGGTCAAGGGGATCTCGGTGATGCCTGAAGACATCCAGGACGCCATCCAGGAGAACAGAAGCCTTCGCCTCGTAGCTCCCGAATCCGACGAACCGTTCGTCCATCTGCATCGGTCCGAGCTGAAAGAGCATCTGGGGGCGGCGATCAAGACTCTGCCGGAAAAGGAGCAGCTCGTCCTGTCGCTGTATTATTATGAAGAACTGACCATGAAAGAGATCGGTGCGGTCATGGGCTACACGGAGTCGAGGATCTCCCAGATCCACACCAAAGCAGTACTGCGGCTCCGGACCAAACTGGCCCGCAAGCTCAAGCGGGACGACCTGCCCGAGCACATCAGCTTCGGGGACGGCAGCCATTCGTGGAAAGCAACCGCCAGGGCATAGAATGAAGTATGTTCAATGAATCTGAAGACATGCAGGATGATGACGAGCGTGAAGGAGCAGCATCCAGGAATGCAGGCCCATCGGTTCCTTCAGGCTGGGACATGGGGCAATCGCTCGGCTTTGATGTGAGCCCGCCAGGTCAGCAAGGCGGAATGTCCTTCGACTTTGAGGGATTCGACAGTCCTTCAAGCTCCCTCTCCCTGGACGATTTCGACAGCGATTCAAGCCCAGCCACCGAAGCCATTCCGACTCCAGAGGGTGACGAATCCTTCAGTGGACTGGAAGATGGCTCCGAGGCAACCCCATCCCGTGACAAGGCAGCTCGGAAGCACAGAAGAAAGCTCATACTGATCGGATCCTTGGCGGCATGCCTCGGAGTCATGGCAGCCATTGCCGTCCCGGTTTACAAAGCCCTGCACCCCAAAGCCCCGGCCCTGGTTGGAAAGAAAAGCATCCGGCACGCTTTCGCGGTTCCGGAGCTCCAGGAGGAGTTTGAATTCCTGGTCCTTGCCACATCCGAACGAGACAAGAACCTGATCAACATGCGATTGGGTTTCGTCTTCGCCGCCTCCAACGCCTTCGAGGAGTTCTCAGGGAAGGCCACCTTTTACAGGGAGACGGTCTACCAATATCTGCTGCGTGCACGGCCGTCCAAGAACTCTCAGAAACTCTGGCAGGGCATCCTCGAGAAGCAACTGACGGAATACATGAAACAAAGCTTCCCCAAGAGCGGACTCAAAACCATCCGCGTCAGCCATTGGGAACGACTGTGATAAAGGCTTGCAGAAAAATCCATGAATTTCCTTTCAGACTGGTTCCTGGGCAACAACAACATGGTCATTGCTCTCCAGTTGGCACTGGACATCCTGGTGATCGCTTTGCTCCTTTACCACGTGACTAAACCGGCCAAAAAGGTCGAAGGCACTGAGGCCGTCGTGGATTCCATGCAGCAGGTCATCGATGAAACCCGTCAGGTTTCCGAGGCCTTCGACAAGAACCTCCAGGAGAGACAGGAATTGATGAAGGGGATCATCAGAACACTGGACCAGAAGGTCCAGGAGGCGGAAGCCGCCTGCAGAAAACTGGATGGGCTGCGCAGAAGCATGGAAAGCATTTCTTCCACTCAGATTTCCACTTTCGCATCAACCGAAAACCAGGACATCATTCGACTGGCCCGTGCCGGACTCGACGCCAGAGCCATCGCCCGCAAGCTTCAGAAACCCCTGGGCGAAGTGGAGCTGATCCTGAACCTTGCCAGGATCTCCGTCGGCTGAAGTCCCCCTCCGGCACTTGAGGTTCGTCTCCTGCAGTCCTTACAGCCCTGAAATCAGCGGGCTCTCCCCACATCCCCGACGTTCCAGGCGAGCTTAAATTCTTCCAGTGGTTGAGGCTTTTGTACGAACGATTCACAAGTACCACGAGGGAAAGCAGGGATGACGCTGCCGGCAAATCTTGCCGCCTCTGCGACGTCCAAGTGCAACGCCACGGGCCGTGCATGCTTATCGATCAAGCGCTCATGCCCTCGCACACCCTTCAGGTGACTCGGGGCTCTATGGCACTCACCTTGCTAACCCCTAAGGCCGAAAGGAGCAACGATCATGCGAATTGGGTTTTATGCGGCTGCGCTGGGTGCCTTCGAACAGGAAAAACGGTTGGACGTGATCTCCAACAACCTCGCCAATGCTGCCACTCCGGGCTACAAGCGGGATTCGGTTCACTTCAAGGATTTCATGTTTCAGAGCACCTATCCACGCCTGGATCAGGGAAATATCGCTCAGACCGGCAACCCCCTGGACATTGCCCTGAGCGGGGACGGTTATCTGCGGGTTCAGAGCGATGACGGTACCCTGTACACCCGCGCCGGCAACCTCAAGCTCAACCGGGAAAACGTCCTGGTAACGCAGGAAGGCTGGCCTGTGCTGGGAAAGGGAGGACCGATCACCCTGGAGAATGCGGAATTCCGAGTCGAAAAAAGTGGTCAGGTATTTGACGGTGACACGGAGGTCGACACACTGGATATCGTCCGGTTCACTCCCGACGCGCAACTTGAAAAGGCCAGAAGCGGTTATCTGAAGCCGGCCCAAAGCACCGTCGCTCCTCTCCCCGCCGAGGACTGCAGCGTGGAGCAGGGCGCTCTGGAAGAGCCCAATTTTGATATTGTCCAGGAAATGACCCAGATGATTGAAACCACGCGAATATTCGAAGCATACCAGAAGACGCTCCGCATGCACGAAGAGCAGGACGCGAAGATCACCACAAAGCTCGGGAATCCCTGAGCTCGGCACTGGCTCGTTCACTTCTGGAGCCTGACAGGAGTTCACCATGATTCGAAGTCTGTGGACCGCAGCCACCGGCATGGCTGCACAGCAGTTGAATATGGACGTCATTGCTCACAACCTCGCCAACGCCAATACCACGGGCTACAAGCGAAGCAGAGCCAACTTCGAGGACCTGATGTACCAAACCATCACTCCCCCGGGAGCCGAGACTTCGAATGACGCCCAAGTTCTTTCGGGCATCCAGGTGGGAATGGGCGCCAAGCCGACTTCCACGCAGAAGATCTACAGCCAGGGAAACTTCGCCCAGACGGGCAATCCCCTGGACGTGGCCATCGAAGGCAAGGGTTTTTTCAAGGTTCTCAGGGGAACGGAGGAAGCCTACACCCGAGCGGGTGCTTTCAAGCTGGATCCCGACGGTTTCCTGTGTGACGCTGACGGTAATCGACTCCAGCCCGAGATCAGCATCCCCACAGACGCAGCATCCGTCACCATCGATCCCGGCGGCACAGTGACGGCAATCGGACAAACGGGCAACGTTTTATCCACACAAACCATTACCCTTTATGATTTTGCCAATCCAACCGGTCTTTTGAATGTGGGCAGAAATTATTGCGTTCCTTCGGCAGCTTCCGGTGACGCAGAATCAGGCGAACCGGGCTCGGAGAATTTCGGGACCCTCCTGCAGGGCTTCCTGGAAAACTCCAATATCAACGTGGTCGAGGAAATGGTCAACATGATCATCGGGCAGCGCGCCTATGAGGCCAGCTCGAAGGTCATCAAAGCCGCGGACGAGATGCTGCAGCTGGCGAACAACGTGGTTCGATGATCGAGCCTGAGCAGGTTTTCGAGGTGAGCTGCACCATGCCTTCCATGAAGAACAACATTCTGACACTGTTCATCAGCTTGTCCTTACTGCATGTGATGGGATCGACCCTGGGCTTCTCCAGAATATGCCTGGCCTCAGAAGCGCTCCGAGAGCTCCAGGTGCGAGAGGAAGTCTGGATCGAATCCGACAGGGTGAAGCTCCTGGACCTGCTCCACGCGGACAGCCTGCCAGAGGAGTGGAAGAACCTGATGGCAGAAATTGACCTTGGACAAGCACCAACGGTCGGGAACGACAAGTTCATCGCCTCAAGATCGCTGCGCTCCTATCTGGATCAACTCCTCACCTCTCGAGGACTCGATGCTTCCCGGGTCGAGCTCGCGCTCCCACTGGACCAGGTGACCATCAAACGGCAGGCAAAACAAATCGCGAGGGGAGAGATCGAAGAGATCTTCCGAAGCCACATTCTGAGCAATGCCCCCTGGAGGCCTGAAGATATGGAAATCCAGGGGATCACGTATTCGGGATTGACCGACCTGCCTGCAGGCAAGATCAGTCATTTCGTCGAATCCAACCCGAAGGAGAGGTACATCGGCAACGTCATCCTCACCATCCATTTCCATGTGGACGGCACGAAAAAGCGGTCCCTGAGGGTTGCAGGCAAGGTTCAGCTTTATCAGGAGGTGGTCGTCGCCGCCCGTCCTTTGAGCAGAAACGACACCGTCGGCGAGAATGACATACAAGTTCAGAGGGTCCAGGTCGGCGAGAATCCGGACCGCTTCGCCCTGAGCCCGACGCAGGTGATCGGCAGACGGCTGCTCCGCGATACCGGGCTCTATCAACCTCTTTTATTGAATGAGCTGGACGCTCCGCTCGCCCTCAAGAAGGGTGCCACTGTCACGATTCTTTATGAGCAGCCTGGGCTCAGGATCAGTGCGAGAGGACAGGCCCGCGAAGACGGCAGGATGGGCAAGACCATCCGCGTCCTGAATATGCAAACCAATCGCACGGTCCCTTCTGAGATCGTGGATGAGGGAACGGTGAGAGCCATACCTTGAGCCGAAATCGGAGATTCGAGATGTCCCCAACAGAGACCCGTCCTCGCATGTACTCGTCAACCTTGCCAAGATTGTCCCGGGGCATCGTCTGTTTCGGGACGATCGCCGGCCTTTTCAGCGGACTCTTTGGATGCGCCACCTCACCGGCTGCGAGCCCGGCAGTCACGGCACCGCCTCCTCCCCCCATGGCGCAGGCCCAGATGGCGCCCATTCAGACTCGCGACACGCGGGAAGCCCCCACAGGATCACTGTGGAACGAAAACTGCGCGTCCCTGTATGAAGATCACAGGGCTCGGAAGGTTGGCGACATCCTCACCATAACCGTGGTCGAGGAATCCAAAGGGTCCAAGGAGGCCAGCACCAAGGCCAACAAAGACAAATCCCTCGAAGGGTCCTTCAAATTCGGGGGAGTCAGTGCGGGAAACAGCGGCACCAGCAGCCCTGTTGGAGCTTTCTCGTTCGGTCCTTACCAGGGACAGTTCAAAAACGACTTTGCGGGAAAAGGGGCCACTTCACGTACCGACTCCATGTCCGCCTACATGACGGCCACCGTGGTCGACGTGCTGCCCAACAACAATCTGCTGATCCGGGGGTCACGGTGGACCAAAGTGAATGACGAAATGCAGCAGACCATTCTGGAAGGAATCGTGCGTCCCATCGACATCAGCCGCAACAACACGATCCAGTCCCAGCACATCGCCGAAGCCAAGATCTTCCTGGTTGGCAAGGGTCCAGTGAGCAAGCATCAGAAGCCAGGGTGGCTGAGTCAGATCATTGATGCGGTCAATCCGTTCTGATGGAGCCAAAACTCTGCAGTCCACCCTCTGCTGGCAGGTTGAGCTTGGACAGGATCGACAGCGGGAGCAGCACCACCCGAAATGGAGCCACTGAGAATCTTCCGTTCAACAAGGCGGCCACGATGAAGAAAGGGCTTTCTGTGCTTTTGGTCCTGATCGTCACGAGCTTTCTGGCTCATGGGGTCTGCGGGGCCACGCGACTCAAGGATATCGCTTCCTTTCGAGGCACGGCCACGAATCCGTTGATCGGCTACGGCCTGGTGGTCGGGCTGAACGGTACCGGCGACAAGGACAAAACTATATTCACCGTCAGCACCCTCGCCAACCTTCTGGACAACATCGGCATCCACGTCGATCCCGCCCTGGTCAAAGTGAAGAACGTGGCAGCCGTCATGGTCACGGCCAAACTGCCGCCCTTTGCACGAGTGGGAACCAAAATCGACGTGCAGGTGTCATCCGTCGGCGATGCCAAGAGCCTCGAGGGGGGGACCTTGCTCATGACACCTCTGAAAGGACCGGATGGAAGAGCTTACGCTGTGGTGCAGGGACCGATTTCGACGGGAGGCTTCAGTGCCGGGGGCCAAAGCGGATCGAGCGTGCAGAAGAACCATCCCACTGTCGGCACCATCAGCGGCGGAGGCACGGTCGAACAGGAGATATCGATCCAGTATAGCGACCTGAGCAACGTGGATCTCGTGCTGAAGACCCCGGACTTCACCACTGCCAACAAGGTGGCGGCAGGTGTCAATGCGGTGTTGAACGGACAATATGCCAAAGCCGTGGATGCGGCGAGCATCAAACTCCAGATCCCCGAAGGCTATGGCGATCGAATGGTGGAGATGTTCTCCCAACTGGAGAATATGGAAGTGCAGCCCGACGTGGTCGCCAAGGTGATCATCAACGAAAGAACCGGCACCATCGTCATGGGTGAGCACGTGCGCATCTCCCCCGTGGCTGTCGCGCACGGGAGTCTCACTGTTCAAGTGAGTGAGAATGCCAATGTTTCGCAACCCCTGCCTTTCAGCAAAGGCCATACGGTGGTCACTCCCGAGAGCAAGGTCGAGGTCCAGGAGGGGAAGGGAGCCCTGGCAGTGATCGGCGGCGGGGTGACTATCGGGCAGGTCGTGCAGGGAATCAACGCTATTGGGGCAACACCCCGCGACTTGATCAACATTCTCCAGGCCATCAAAGCGGCCGGGGCGCTTCAGGCCGAGCTGGAAATCATCTAAGAAGGCTGTGTCCCGATTCTCAAACGATCCAGAGGAGGCTCGGGACAATCGAGCGCCACCCATGATGAGGAAAGGTCGAAGTATGAGCATTGAGAAAGCAGGGGCAAGACCCTCGCCCCTCAACGTCCCCCGAAACCAGGATCTCGAAAAGAAGCGCCTCAAGGAGAGCTGTCAGGAATTCGAGTCCTTCTTGACTCAGCACCTTTTGAAGTCGATGGACGAGAGCATTCTGCGGGCGGAAGAACCCGACCAGGCCAGAGACACCTACGAAGGCATGTTTCGTGAGGCCCTTTCAGGAGAGCTCTCGCGGCACAGCCAAGGTGGAATCGCTGATCTGCTTTATCAGCGACTCGCCCCCCTGCTGGAACGAAGGGCCGAAGCCAACGTATCCCAGGGGAGCGATGCAGGTCCCAGTCAAGTGAACGGCACAACCATCCGATAGTGGAGATGAGCTGTTCAGACAGCAATGGACAGAACGGGACCGGTCCATGGGCGCAAACGGCCATCATCAGGAACCTTTGGAGCTCGCCCGTTAGAAAGTGAAACCCATGTACGGAATCTCAGAACATAAGCTGGCAGACTGTCAGGCCAAAGCAGAACAGCTGCTCGATGTCTTGTCAGCAGAGTCGAAAGCCCTGAGGCAGTATGACTCGACCCTCCTGCTGCAGCTCATCACACAAAAAGAATATTCAATCAGAGTTCTGAGAGAATCTTTGGGGATCCTCAAGGGCTGCCGAGCAGATGGCGAGAACGAAGAAGACACCAAGGCGCTTGGGAACCTGAGGAGTCTGCTGCTGGAGATCGATCGATTGAACAGCACAAATCGGGTTTTCATCGAGGGATCTTTGGACCACTACCGCGACCTCCTCGTGACGCTTGTGCCAACGGTCTACGGCCAGCGCGAGGGGAATCCCGCCCATCAGATGGTTAACTGCAGAGGCGTAGCCATCAAAAAGAAAGCCTAGAAACATGGCAGGTTTGAACGGGACACTCGAAATCGCCAAAAAGACTCTTCTGAACACCCAGGTCTATATCCAGACGACGTCGCACAACATCGCCAACGCCGACAACAAGGCCTATGCGCGCCAGAAGGTGGTGCAGGTCACCGGCGTTCCTCAGTTGACGAGGGCCGGCTGGCTGGGTATGGGAGCCTCGGTGGAAAAAATCCTTCAGCAGCGAGATGACTACATTGAACAGCGGCTGCTGGAAAGCCAGTCCAAAGAATCGCTCTACGATGCGGAAGGCGCTCAACTGCGCATCGCGAGCGGCTACCTGGCTGACGATGGGGAATCGGGGATCTCGGGAGCCCTGGGCAAGTTCTGGAATGCCTGGGATGCCCTCAATCAAAACCCCAGCGGGGCTTCAGAGAAGACACTGGTCCAGGAAAGCGCACGTAACCTTGCAGAATCCATTCGGACAACCTACTCGCAGTTGGAAAGCCAGGCACAGTCGATCGAGTCGGAGATCCAGGAACGGACTTCCAAGGCAGGCTCTTTACTGACAGACATCGCCAATTTCAACAAGGAAATCTCCTTCACTGAATTCCGTGGAGACCACCCTGCCAACGACCTGAGGGATCGACGCTATCAAACCCTTATGGACCTCGCAGATCTCCTGCCCATCAAGTACGAAGAGGAAACAGATGGGAGTCTCACCGTTACTCTTCTTGGCACATCGCCAGAGGTGGAGCTGGTGAGCGGGGATGTTGCGGCAACACTCGCCTATGATGGCACGAGCCATGTTATGACCGTGGACGGGCAGCCCGCGGGCTCACTGCCGGGAGGTGAAATCGAGGGTCTGGTCAAGTCCTTGAATCAAATCGGAATACCACCCGGAACTGTTCCTGCGGACCCAGACGACCCGAACATCTCATACATGGACCGTTTGAACGGGTTCGCAAACTCCCTCATCTCGGAGGTGAATACCGTCCACGGTTCCAACGTCTATTCAGGCTCAAACGCCACGGACATCCAGCTGGACGGCAGCTTCGTACCCGACGGCAACGTCGCGCTGGATATGGCGGAGCTCCAGCACACGGCATCCACAGTGGGAACCCAATCGTTCGATAAGTACCTGGCAAACTTTCAGAATCGCATCGGTTTGGGGATCGAGAGAGCCGAGAACCAGAAGGAATTTTACGCCTCACTCGGCAGCCAACTGCAGTCTGAGCAGCAGTCCATCTCCGGAGTCTCCATCGATGAAGAGATGGTTGACCTGCTCAAGAACCAACAGATCTATCAAGCAGCAGCCAAGATCGTGCAGCACACTGCAGACATGCTGAATGCTGTCATCAACATGGTTTAGTCAGGGAGGGGGAATGGCATGCGCATCACTTTTGCTCATAGCTACGACAAGACGATCCGTGACATCAACAATAAGAAGCTGTCGCTGGATCGTCTGACCACAATGGCTTCTTCGGGCAAGAGATTGATCAATCCTTCCGATGACCCCATTGCCTGGTCTCAGTCCATGAATGTCAAGAGCAGCATCAGAGAGCTTGAGAACTACAATTCCCATATCGAGTTCTCCCTGGGTTGGAATCGAGCCACGGAAGATGCACTGAATGCCATGTCCGATGTGATGATTCGGGCGAGAGACGCGGCGACCGCATTCGTGAGCGCCAATTCCCCCGGAGAGCAAGAGGCCTTGGCCCGGACGCTTGATCAGGCCATTGAAGAAGCGGTAGCCCTGGCCAACACCCGGTACGGCGATGAGTATCTCTTCGGCGGCAAGAGCTCGACGAGCATCCCGTTCGACAGCGCAGACCTGACCCAGTACCACGGAAACACCAACCCGTTGGAAGTCCGAACCGGCGTCAATCAGCGCCAGGTGGTGAACATCGATGGCCGGGAGGCCTTCTTCACCGACAGCACCGACCCCGCTTCCAGTATGCTGCAGACACTCGTTCGAGTGAGAGATGCCATCAGTGCCGGTGACGTCAGTGCGGTACAATCCCAGCTGCCGGATCTGGATGCAGGCTACGACCATCTGACAGCCATGGGAACTCTCGTTGGAACCCGTCTCGAGAAAATGGAGCACTACCAAGCCACCTTGAGCAACCTCAAGCTTCAGGATCAGACAAAGCTCTCGGAGCTCGAAGATGCCGATCTCGTGGATGTGCTGACTCGACTCCAACAGCAGCGCACGGCACTTGAAGCAGCCCTGAGGGTCACCAGCACGATGGATGATCTCAATCTGTCGAAGCTGCTCTGATGGTTCGGGATTCGGACTGTGGCGACGGGAAAGATGAGCACAAAAAAAGAGAAAGGCAGGGTGATTCACCCTGCCTTCAAGTATCCGACAAAACAGTCTAGAGTCTACCAGAGCTCCTCCAGCATCCTCTGCGCCGTCTTTTCTGGATCCACGACATAGCTCTTATTCTCAATCATGTTCCGCAGGTGATCAATACGCTCGTTTCTCAGCTCTTCACGCTCCATCATCACCTTTCTTACTTGAGCCACTTCCTGATAACGGCTGGAAAGCTTAACCTGGTCGGACCCTGATGCAACTTCTTTTCCGGGTGCGCTTTCATCAGAAACACGACGAGTCTGCTGCTGCTCTGTCGCTCTCTGAACTGCCTGCGCTTCGTATCCGTTTACCTTTTTGATTTCCATTTTGGAACCTCGGAGTTCCCCGCGGGAACTTGATTGAACCCGGGTGGCCCGGCTTCATGTTCTAATCTTCCTGAATCGCCTGACCAAACGCGGCTCGCAACTATTTAGGGCATGCCTGCTCGAATGCCTGGGTCGCCACGCGATCCATGATCATTCGGCGCCTCGCCTCCTCAGAGATGGTGACCTTTTCTTCAGGCTGCCTACTATCCCCGATCTCCAGCTTTCGCGCAAGCTTGGATTTCTGCAGCTGCCTGCTGTAAGTCCTCAAAACACTTTGTACTCTGTAGTCTGTGATCACCATGGCCTTTTCAGCTCCTTCAACCCTTAGATCGGCTGCGCAAATGGGCTACTTGAGCGAAAAAACCAATGGAGAATCTCGGGAGCCGGTGCGACTCCCTCATGGATCGACCAACCCCCGGATCAGCCAAGTCTGGCTCGTACCTTGCTAAATAACCTGGGCACAAGAAGGGGGCCAGCAATAAAGGATACCTTGCGCAGCTGGCTCCTGACTCTGACGTGTAAGAACCATCCTATCAGCGGAGGAAGGGAAAGTGACGTGTAATGAGTGCCTCCATTTCTCCATCACCTGGAACCCCCGCCTGCCCTACCGGTGCAAGGCATGGGGGGTGGTGTGCCGCCAGCATCCTCATGCGCTGGTGCAGTCATCCTCTGGCGTTCGCTGTCAGCTGTTTGAGCCCAGGGCCTTAAGAATAAAGTCAGATGAGTCTAATCATTCATCGGAGAGGGGGAAAGCGCGAAGGATCACTTAGAAACCGAACTCAGCCAGCAAGGAATCGACGTCATCCTGTGAATGCAACGCCTCTTCTTTGCCTTTGTGAGCGGGCCCGTACAGCTCATCGTCCTGTGTGGTTTTCTTGGCGGGTCCGCGATCACCAAAGGCCCGCACCACCTGGACCAGTCTCTTTTCCAAATCTTTCAAGAGATTGATGATCTTCTGGATGATCTGTCCTGTCAGATCCTGGAAATCCTGAGCAGTCAGTATGCTGATCAAATCCTCCCGATTCTGGTCAAAGACACTCATGACCTCGTCGATCAACCCCAGGCCGGTTCCAAGCTTCTGTTGAGCCGGAGATCCCACGGCTCTGAGTCCACTCGCGATTTCCCGCAGCCTGGTGAGACGGGCTTCTGCTTCCTGATTGCGTTTCTGAATGACCTCAACATTATCCAGGGTGACGGTTGCAGCCCTTTCGGTCAGTTCGAGGATATGCTCCAGGCGATTTCCCGAATCGGGGAGCTTCAGCTCCACGATCTCTTTCAGGCCAGGATCGAGGGTTGCCGTAACATCCTTGATAGCGCTGTGGAGCTGCCTGGCCAAGGATCCAATTTCATTGTACAAATCTGATTTGGAGTTCTGATCGGACAGTTCCAGGAGTATTTCCTGGGATCTGTTCCACGATCCCTCGGAGAGGGCCTTCATGAAGTCTTTGATGCTCTCGATGATCTTCTGTGATTTGGGATCGCCGGACTCAAAACGAGGATCGAGGCAAACAGCGGGATCGGGATCCCAGGGGGAAAGAAGCGTTTCGATCTTATCCACGACCGCCGGCTGGGCTTCAAACTGCAGCACAACGGTCCCCGGCCCATCAACGGCCGGGGTGAAAGCCAGGCGACCGCCCAGTCCTTTCACAATGCGCTCCAGACGTTCCATCTCAACAGGTGAGGAACCCGAATCCTTTTGCGACACGATCTCTTCTTCACGAATTGTTTCTGTTGCGGGCTGTACCATTCCCATGAGGGAGATGACCAGGTCGCTCAGGGCATCACCGTCCTCAACCTTTTCCAGCCGCCCGGAAAGCTCGTCAAGCCGGTCCACAAGGGCCAGCATGCCTTGATCCCTTCCATTACCCGGCACCCAGTCGCCCAGGAGCTTCTCTAATCCCCGGCCCACTTCGGCAAGCCCTTCAAGACCAAGCATCGAGGCCGTCGTATGGAAAGACAGGAGAAGTTTCCGGCATTCCGTCATCTTCTCCTGACTGTGATCATCCCCGTGAAGCGAGGAAATCGTTTTCTGTATGTCACCCAGTGTCCGGGCCAGCTCCTCGAAATCCGCTTTCTCAGCGATCATCATTGCGCGTTTCCTTCATATCGCGATACAATCCCTTTGACATCAAGGATGAGAGCCACCCTACCATCTCCGAGAATGGCGCCTCCCGAGACTCCAGCCACACGTTTCAAGGAGGATCCAAGGCTTTTGATGACCACTTCCTGACGACCAATAATTTCGTCAGCCAGCAGACAATAGGACTTGCCGTCCTCGCTCACCACCAACAGGATTCCCTCCCAAGGCTCCCGGTATCTGGGCTCCACGCCCAGAATCTCATGCAATCTGAGCAGAGGCATCAGTGTTTCCCGAACCATGATGGTTTCTCCCACGCCGTGAACCGTCGAATAGGCATCCTCGCCCGGCCTGAAGGACTCCTTGAGGGATATGGTGGGCACCACGTAACGCTCGTTGCCTACGTGGATGATCATACCGTCGATGATGGCGGTCGTCAGCGGAAGCTTGAACTGAAAATGGGTGCCGCGGCCCGGCGAATTGTTGATTTCGATTTTGCCCTTGAGGGCTTCCACGCTCTTTTTCACTACATCCATCCCCACCCCTCTGCCGGAGACATCGGTGATGGTATCCTTGGTGGAAAAGCCAGGATGAAAGATGAGCTCGCAGACAGCTCTCGGATCAAGAGCCTCTTCAGGCGAAACGATTCCTCTCTCGATGGCCTTGACGCGCACCCGCTCCACATCGATTCCCCGCCCGTCGTCCTTGATATCGATGAGTATGTTTCCGCCCTTTTGCTCGGCCGAGATCAGAACTTTCCCCACAGCGTCCTTACCGGCCTTGATCCTCTCCTCGGGTGCTTCGATCCCGTGGTCAATGGAGTTGCGGATCATGTGAACGAGGGGTTCATAAATCTCCTCGACCATGTTTCGGTCGATTTCCGTCTCTTCTCCCCGCATCTCCAGGATGGCTTCCTTGCCCGATTTTTTACAGAGGTCCCTCACCAGTCGGATCATCTTCTGGAACGTGCTCTTGATGGGGACCATTCTCATGGACATGGAAATCCGCTGCAGTTCATTGGTGATGCGACGGAGCTGAACACTGTCCTTCTGGTACTTCTGATCTTTGATGCTCTGCAGGTGAGGGTTCTGGAGCACCATGGACTGGGCGATCACCAGCTCACCCACCATATCCACCAGGTTTTCCAGCTTCTGCGTGTCGATGCGGACGGATGAAGCATTTTCCTTGGCGGTACGCTGTTCCCTGAGCGCCGAGGAGACCTCGCGAACCGAAGTCAGCCCTTCCTGAACAAGCGCTTCCCCGATCTTGGTCCCCTGGGCTTGACTCTTGGCTGCAACGTCCTCAGCCTGTTCGTGATCGAGAACGCCTCGCTCCACCAGAATCTCTCCAACCTTCTTCTTGGCGGAAGTCGTCACAGAAGGTTCATGATCCCGTCGGGCTCGAATCTGCTTCACAAAGGTAGAAACCACCTCCGCTGACGATACGAGGGGCTGGTTCTCATTGACAGCCGTACTCAAATGGCCCAGGAGCACTTTGAGAAGGTCTACCGACTGCAGGATCATGTCGATGATGTCGTTGGTGATCGCAAGCCTTCCCGAGCGAGCATCATCCAGAAGGTTTTCGACCTCGTGACTGAGTTTATGGATGTCTGTCAGATTCAGAAACCCCGCAACACCCTTGACGCTATGGAAGGGTCGGAAGACGGCATTGATGGCTTCCGGGTTCTCCGGGTTCTCTTCCAGGGACAGGATATTCAACTCGATTGAAGCCAGATGCTCATGAGCCTCTTCGAGAAAATCTTTGATCAAGCCTGGATCCTGGAGCTCCGACTGGATCATGAGATCGGCTTCGGAGATGGGCGCAACATCTTGAACGGGATGCTGCTGATCCGGCTCAGCAATGCATGATTCAGCCAAACCGTCCTCAGGCACCTCCGGATTCGTCTCCGCCAGCAAATCCTGAATCGTCTGCCAATCAGAGTCGTGAGAGGCGGATTCCTCAGAACCGGTCATTTCCGGCTCATCCACTTCCGCATCGCTCATCGCTGGAGCAGCTCGGTCTGTCCCGCTGGTCGCGGTTTCACAATTCCCTGATTCTCCTCCCAACTGACAGACTTCGTCAATGAGCACTCGAATGTTCGCCCATTCGCTTTCCACATTACTGCTCTCTCCGAGGATGACTCGATTGAAGAGCTGCTTGAGCTGACTGATGCTCTGGTTAGACTCTTCGGGAAGCTTCCCCGTGCACTCGAGCTCATCAAGGAGATTGAGGCAATCTCCGATGCCCATCAGATCATCGGGACCACCGACAACACCGCCGGCCAGTTTGTCTAGTATTTCCTGCATGAGCTTGAAGCCTCCCCCACTTTCATGTTCTCCTTATTTCTTTCCTCTCAGCAGATCCGGAGGATTTTCCGATTCGCGAGGGCATGCATCGCCCGCGGCCTGGATCCAATGGTGATGCGGGCTGCAATCCCTTTTCCTCAGGACTCCAACTTCTAGTTGGGAGGAATGATCTTCGCCAGTTTTTCAGCCATCGTGGCCGCGGTGAACGGCTTGACAATGTAGTTGCTCACCTTGGCTTTGACAGCTTCCACGATGTTTTCCTTCTGAGCTTCGGCAGTCACCATCAGGAAGGGCAGATCTTTGAGATTGTCGCTGGATCGCACATACTTCAGCAAATCCAATCCTGTCATTTTCGGCATGTTCCAGTCCGAGACAACCAGATCGACCTTCTGACTGGTGAGAATCTGAACAGCGGTCGTACCATCCTCCGCCTCCAGGATGTTCTTGAATTCAAGATCACGCAGGATGTTTTTGACGATACGGCGCATTGTTGAAAAATCATCGACCACTAGTGCGGTAAGATCCTTGTAGGCCATTTCAAACTCCTCTCAGAGCATCCAACCCTGAACAAGGTGCGTCCAGGACAAATCCTTGACGCACCGTTCAAGAAATCACCTAAACCATTGACATCCTGGCTGCGGCTTCCCTAGCCTTTCGTTTTCTGCCCGAAGGGTGACTCTACCCCTCATCAAGACACTTGAAGACCGTCTCTGGAATGTGATCCAATGAAACGACACGCTCTACTGCCCCACTGCGAAAAGCCTCTTTGGGCATCCCATAAACCACGCAACTGGCTTCATCCTGGGCAATGGTGCGTGCACCGCCATTTCGCATCTCCAAGAGCCCTTTTGCTCCATCTCTTCCCATGCCGGTCATGATGACTCCCACTGCGTTGGCTCCGGCATACTGGGCGACAGAGTAGAACAGAACATCCACGGATGGCCGTTGGTGGCAGACCAGCGGTCCCGTCTTCACCTCCACGTAATACCGGGCGCCGCTCCGCCTCAAAAGCATATGATAGTTTCCAGGTGCAATCAGGGCCAAACCCGGCAGCACGCTGTCACCATCCTTGGCTTCCCTCACTTCAATCTCGCACAAGTCATTCAAACGGTTTGCAAAAGCCGTGGTGAATTTCGGAGGCATGTGTTGAACCACAACAATCCCCGGGCTGTTTGAAGGCATCCGGGTCAATACGGATCTGAGGGCTTCGGTCCCACCCGTTGAGGCACCCATGGCAATCAACTTGTGCGTCGTGCGTTTGAGCGCCCCGCTCACCACCGCGGATGCTTTCGACGTCGAAGCCGTCCCCCCATTGCTGTCGATCCCTCTGGGACGGGCTTTGGCGGCAGCCCTTATCTTGTCGGCCAGTTGAATGCTCATGTCCCCTACAGAGTAGGAGCCGCCGGGCTTGGCCAGTACATCAACGGCACCGCATTCGAGGGCCTCGAGAGCCATTTCACTGTGCTTGGGCGTGAGGGAGCTGACGACGATGGTGGGCAGGGGGTTGTATCTCATCAGCTTTCGCAGGAAGCTTATTCCGTCCATTCTGGGCATTTCGATGTCCAAGGTCACCACATCAGGCCTGAGATGCACGATCTTGTCCCTTGCCACATATGGATCAGGTGCGGTCCCAATGACTTCGATATCCTGATGTCTCGACAACTCCTGAGTAAAGATCCTGCGCACAATGGCAGAATCGTCAACAATAAGAACTCTGATGGGTTTCATCATGTTTGATTTCCTGAAATCGGCATTTCGCACACCCTGAATGCTCCGCCGATGGATGCCTCAGAGTGCAGGCCATGACTGCCGGGTAAGAAGGTCCTTGCTCATCTCAGGTTTCACCTTTTGCGTTTGCCGTGCCAAGTACGCCACCAAACTGGCAACCGGAAACGGAATACAAGAACTATATGGCTTGCCGAACACCATGCATTGCACACGACACGTCAGGTGCCGGTGAAGGCGCGAGCAACGGACTTCCGCAGACTGGCCTTCCGGTGGAGTGTCCTGCCCGAAGGCACCCAGTCAACTCAGGGCCCGTACGTTGCAGACGCTCAGCCTGATGGTGAAAAAGGATTTGAGTTCTTGAGTGCTTGAAGTGCTTGAAGTGCTTGAGTGCTTGCAGACCGATATTTGGGGAAGCCAGGCCTTCTTCCCGGCTCTTCAAGTCGGAACCGAGGAGCTCATCTTCCAGGAGACGACACCCGCAAAGTCTCCCATGAACGAGAAGGGAACACCTTCGTCATTTTCGCTGATGTCGCCGTCAGCACGCCTGAATGTCGGAATGCCCAGGCGGGCTCCATGGTCCCCCGCATTTTCAATGAAGCCACCTCCCACCATGTTGGCCATTTCCCTGACTACATCCATCACTTCACTTTCATCGACCTTATCGTCGTCAACACCCAGAAAATTGGCTGCTGCCATGCGAGCAAAGTCTTCAGCAACACTCAAGACGACCGTCAATTCGCCGCCTTCCAGCCAAACGGGGATTCTGGCCTCGCAGAGTCCGACATGCCCGCTCACCACTCGATCCTCAAAATCGATGCTCAGAAAGAACATCGTCTCGAGGACTTCAGAAATCGCTTTCGTCATCGGTGCCTGGTAATTCATGCCCTTCTTCGACTCCAAGGATCTGGTTTAAGTGCATGCGGATGGACTCGGCTCGAAACGGCTTTCGGATGTAGCCCTTTGCGCCCAGGGACATGGCTTCCTGAATTCTGTCCTCGTTGGACTCAGTCGTGATCAGCACAACGGGAGTGTCATGCCACTCCTGATTCTCTCGCAAAGCCCTCAGGAGCCCGAACCCATCCATCACCGGCATATGTACATCCGAGAGGATCAGGTCCACCCAATTGTTTTCCAATAAATCCAAGGCTTCCTGACCATTGCTTGCTTCCAGGCAATCACCCACCATGAAGCCGGATAGGCCCAAGACCTTTCGGATGACTTGGCGCATGGATTTGGAATCATCGACGATCAATACATTGTAAGGCATCGTTTTACGATCCTGTGTTGAGTTTTAGAACTCTATCTCTCCAAGTCCCGAAACTTTCAGAAAGACACGTCCCGTGCCAATCTCCAACCGCACCGTCCGATTGACGTTGCCTCCGACATGTTCAGCCGCTACCATCACGTTGTTCTTCCAGAAGAGCTTCCTGAGAGCCAGATAGTTGCGTTTGCCTATGTTGAAAACGCCATTTTCATCCATGATCTGGCCCCCACCCACAACCTTGACCATCATATTTCTCTTCGATGCACCCAGTTGATAACTCTGCTTGAACAAGAGCGGAATACCGCTATCCGCAAACATGGCGGGAGTCTTCTTGGCTTTCTCGGCATCCATGCTGGATTCGGGAAGCATGTAATGGAGCATTCCTCCTACTTTGACCGTGGGATCATATATCACCACTCCAATACAGGATCCCAAGGAATAGGTGATCAAATCCTCCTGCACATTATTACTGACGGCCATATCTGCCACACCGATTATTCTCTTCATTCGCTTCTTATCACTATGTCAAGAAAGTTATTTGATTTCACTTTCTGTAAACAGCAGGCTTCACATAGGATAATTCATGATTCAGCCCCATTAGACTTTCAGAATGTCCGACGAACAAGTAACCACCTGGAGCAAGATATGAGGCTATTCTATTCACAAGATGCTCTTGAGTCTGTTTATCGAAATAAATCATAACATTTCTGCAAAAAACTATGTCGAAAGGGCCCTTAAATGGATACTGCTCTTTTAGATTTAATCTCGAAAAAGTTATTATTTTCTTAAGAAAAGGATTTACTTCATATTTTCCTGATGTTCCATTTACTTTCTTAAAGTACTTATTTATCAAATGACTGTTTAGACTTCTTAACTTTTCATCACCATATATACCTTGCTTCGCCACAGCGAGCACTCGTGTAGATATATCTGTTGCCAATATTTTTAGGTCACAACTATTTAAATCTGAAATATGAGATGCAATACACATTGCAATACTATATGGCTCTTCACCAGTTGAACAACCTGCACTCCAAATACGAATACGCTTGTCTTGATGTCTAGATCCTGCAGGAATTAAATCAGAAAGTATTTTGTTGAAAAAGTCGAAATGTTGTTGTTCGCGAAAAAAATATGTTAGATTAGTAGATATGCAGTCCAAGAAACTTACAATCTCTCGAGGATCTTCTTTGGAGATCAGAAAATCATAGTAGGTATCATAATTCTTGATACCTGTTGCTCGAAGCCTTTTATTCAGCCTCGCCTGCAACAATGATTTCTTACCCGAGTGTAAATTAATTCCACACTCCCGGTAGACCAAGTCACTAAATTGTTCAAATAAATGATCAGTAAGTGTCATATTATCCGTAAACTTTATATCAATCAAAGCAAGCAAACTATTTCATCTGGCAGTTCTCGACAAATATCGAGGCATTCGTGTCATTCAATGCCCCATACCGCCCTTGGGACGTTGCCCTGATAATCGGCACGGCGTGTACCCCACTTAAGGAGAATCATTGCCAACTCGGGCAAAAGATGCCATCAGGGCGGAGCCCGAAATCCATCATGAGCAGGCCTCTCCTGATGTCTGGGAGCCCGGGAAGGATGGATAAGAGGAGTAATCAGAATATTCCTCAACATTTCCCATGAGTTGTCGAGCTTCTCCTCTTCAGCTTCCGAGCCTTCCTTCACCGCGCTCCCGGGCTCGCCAACACCGGATCGGGTGGTATAGTGGACACGGTCGTCATCCTCCCGTACTTCCGCCGTTCGCATCGGCGAGACAATCCCCGCAGGCGACTCCCCATTCCCATAACATGCAGCGCATACATGAGGACGATCGGTCGAGATCGAAACAGCGAACGTTCGGAATTCAGAGACGGGAATCAAGAGTATCAGAAGGAAGGCGATCCATGACGATTCGATCACGTACCGCATGATGCCTGCATCTCCTTGTAATTACCAGGAAAAGCTCTCCCCCGCAACTCTCTTAAGAATCGAGATCCAGGTGGAGAGCTCCCCAGCCTCGCGAACACCATTCGCTGGAATCAAGGCCTGCCATCAGGCGGCTAAACATAGTCACCCCGCTGCCATTTGATGGATTCGACATAGGACAATACACTCAGGTCCTGCCCCAGCTGAAAGAGAGGATTCCCTGGAGGCATGCCCTCCGCCAGCAAGCTCAACTTTTCCGACTCTCTTTGGAGGGAATTCAGAGCTTCCTCGATCTCCATGGGACCGGCCTGTCCACCTTCCAGTTGCGCACTCAATCCCGCCATGACTTCCTCCAGTCGCTCGACCTCGGGAATGGCGGTTGGCCCCAAATCATTCAAGGAGCCCGCCCTCAGTGCAGTCAAGCCTGATGCGGAGCTGATCCCCTCAGCCGTCTCGGATTGAAGGGGACAGCAAACTGCCGATGCCTGGGCACCGGCCAACTCCTGATCCAGGAGGTCCCTGAATTCAGCACCAAAGGCTGCTCGCTTCCCCCCGTGCTTCAGTTTCTCCAGCTCAACATGCTCACTTCCACCGCAGTTCCCTATCTTCATGGCCTCATTCTCCCGTTGGTCCTCCAAACTCAAATACAGGCCTTCACCTCCGCCCTCTGGCATCGTTCATTTCGCCAGGGTCTATGCATAAGCAAAATCGCTGCCGACTCTTCTCCCTCCCGGGGGTGCAAGAGCCGATTTTCCCCCATCCCTTATTGCGCACGGGGGCCTCTCTTCACTGGCGGGACTATGGTGCGGGTGAGCACCATCCGTTGTCAGCGGAGGGCCATTCCAGCATGGAGCATTATTTGCCCAGAAAGCGGAAGATATTTCCAAGGCGGGACTTTGATCAGGGGTGCTCCGGCAGGGGAATTTCAAGGAGAGCGACCGTCTCCGATCCCTCCCTGCTCAGAGACAGACGGACACCGTAGGGTTGAAGCAGGGTCTGAACCGCATAGAGACCAAACCCCAAATGGCCCTCCCATTCATCCTTTTCCCGGATTTCCTTGGGCCAGTCGGTATAGAACAGCTGGTAGAAACATTCGACCTTCAGGGGGTCAAAACCGATTCCAGTGTCCCTGATGGCGATGCGAACCGCCCCTGCACTTCTTGAACACTCGATGCACAGTCTTTTCTCAGACGCTGCGGTGAGCGCCAGCAATGCATTGCGTATCAAATGCATCAGTGAAGGCACGAGAGCACGACCAGGAACATTTATGGGGGGCAGGTTCTCTTCCAGCTGAAGCGTCACTTCAACACGATGTTTGAAGAACAGGTCCGCGCGAAATACTTTGGACAGCTTATTGAGCACAAAGGAGATGTCAACGTCCGCACTGCCGATCATCAGCTCCTGAACAACGCTGAAGTCCTGCAGCATCTCAGAAAGAGCAGCAATCTGCTGCATAAATCGCTGCAGCCGATCCCGCTGCTTGATCCGCAACGAGACACCACCATCCCCCAAATCAATCCCGTGCTCATCAAGAAGCCGATCCAGCTGCTCATGCCCACTGATCAGCATCTCGCCAAGCATCGACAGATTGTGAAGCGGGCCGTTGATGTTGTGGATGAGCCCCCTGACCAGTCTCGATGTGTGGGTGAGCCGATCTTTCTCCATCAGTGCAGGCAGCCAGTCCGTCCTTTCCTGTTGCCCGCCCATCCCCTCACTCATGTCTTCGTCCATGCTCGCCTCACCTCAGATCAACTCCCTCAGAAGCCAATCGCACATTCCGCCCCTTGCTCACTTCCCGCATTTCGGGCGACGACCTGAACCAATCCACAAAAGCATCCACAACTCCGGCATCAAACTGCTTCGATCGATTGGCCACCAGCTCTTTCAAAGCCTCCTCCCCGGACATCGCGTTCCGGTAAGCTCGCTTGGATGTCATCGCATCAAAGGAGTCGGCGACCATGATAATCCTGGCAAGCAGGGGAATCTCGTGACTGGACAGTCCGTCGGGATAACCGCCGCCATCCCATCTCTCGTGGTGATGACGAATGATTGCCCGCTCCTCGGGTGAAAGACCCAGTTCCGAAACGATGGTCTCTCCGATCACCGGGTGCTTCTTGATGAGCTCAAATTCATCTTCGGTGAGAGATCCGGCCTTGTTCAGAATGCTGTCGGCGATGCCGATCTTCCCAATATCGTGCAGATAACCAACCGTTTTCAGAGCTTCAAGCTCCCCCATGGAGCACCCCATGGCCAGGCCGATGGAATGGGCGTAGGCGGTGACCCTCTCCGAATGCTTGCCGGTGTAAAGATCCTTGGCCTCCAGTGCGTTGACCAGAGAACGCAGTATCCCATAGAAATTACTAATCATGCTTTCATACAAAGCCATGTTTTCTATGGCCAACGAAGCCTTTGAAACCAGAAAATCAAGGAGCTTCACCTCCGCTTGAACAGGTCCTTTCCCCGCACCATTGAAGGAGGCCGCCAGGAAGCCAAACAGCTCTCCACGAATACGCAATGGCCAGCACGTGAAATCGCCTGCCCGGGAGGGTGAGCGCGGTGCTCCATTGCCACTCAACAATTCTCCGATGGGCAGGGCAACGTGCCCGCCGGAGCCGGTCAGTGCCTCTCTCCACTTTTCATCAGGCACCTGGAACAAACGCGGGCCGGAACGGTAGCCCTCCAAGCCGCAGTCCGAGATGAGGATCATTTGCTGTTGATCCGGCGGCAAGATGAAGAACCCCACATTCTTGCCGTTCGTCACTCGGGATGCGATCTTTACGATTTTGGGATACAGATCCTCACTGGACCGAACTTCATCGATCTCTCCGGCAATCTCAAACAATCTGACCTGCTCAGCAATGATCTCCTGGAGCTCCCGATTGACCACTTCAAGTTGTTTGCGCGTCTGGCACTCCAACTTGAGACTCAGGTTTTCCAGCAACAGCCGTCTCTCTTTTGTCACGCGTTCAAGAGCCAACGCCATGTCCTGGACAGTAAAGGGCTTCGGGAGGAAGTCCGAGGCCCCTTTTCTCATGGCTTCTATGGTGTAGTTCATGGTCGTATAACCGCTCATCATGACAACCGGAAGGCCTGGATCCTGTGCCTTGATGAGCTCCAGCAATTCGAGTCCGTCGATGTCGGGCAGCCTGAGATCGATGAAAGCACAGTCAAGAGACTCGGAAGGGCCACCATTGAACCATGCCACAGCCTCAGAACCAGAGGAACAGACCTGCACCTTTTCATGGTCCAATTGCTGCAAATATTCTCTGAGCAACTCGCTCAGTATGGCATCATCCTCAACAATCAAGATCTTCATGAAGCAGCGGGCCTTAATTGCCTGATGATGAGTTGTTTCAGCGCAGTGAACTCACTGTCCGCGATGACACCCTCACGTTTCAGCTCGTTCAACCTTTCGAGCTGATTGAGCATTTGGGCGGATGATTGCGGTGGCGAGTCATAGCAGAACAGAGGGAGGGCAGGCTGAGAAAGCACATAGTAGCCGTCTTCCTGGGTCGTGCTTCCGAGCTTTGTCGAGTCGCTGTCCTCCATCGCCTGCGACTGGGTTTCCAGGCATTTTAGGTTCTTATAGGCATTCTCAAGCTCTCTCAGGAGCTTGCTCTTTTCCTTGAGTATCCTCGTCTTTTCAACAGCATTTCTTGCGACTACGGCAATGCGTTCAACTGAAAAAGGTTTCTGAACATAATCATATGCTCCTTGCCGGATAGCTTCAATCGCGGTCTCAAGACTTCCAAAACCCGTTATAATTATCGAGACAATATTTGAATTCATCTGCCGTGCATGGTTAATCAGTGTGAGTCCATCCATTTTCGGCATATTGAGATCTGTAATCAACACATCTGCACTATTATGTTGAATGATTTTTAATGCTTCCAAACCATCAGAAGTCAGAAATATTTCAACATTCTTCATCTCAATGGAGTCTTTAATTAAGCCGCTACAAAGATCATCATCATCAGCAACAACTATTTTAACCAGGGTATCCAATGGCGAATCCAATTCTAACGCACAGACGACGGTACGCTTGGACAGCATTCCCTATCCTGCCCCACTGCGGGAGGCATCCGATAGTTCGGTGCCGTCAGGGACGTGCTTGAGACTTATTTACCCCCGAGGAACGGAGCCGCAACTGCCGCCGAAGTCAGAAGCCTCGCATGCTGTGAAGCCAGAATTCGAGCCAGTTGCTGAGTTCGCAGAGCCCTTTGACCTTCTATGATATTCCACACCAGATCAACGTCCTGTCCCGGCTCGGAAGCGGCCTTTTGTCCAATCCGGATGAGGAGTCTGGACGTGGCAACATCAACCAGCTCGACATTCACCTGGAGCTCAGTGGGCATCGCGCCCGAGCTTTCTATCAGTGACACGACACTGGGCATGAGGACGAGGTCGCACTGTTCGGTCCGGCCCAACCGAATGGCATCCTCACCGGAAGAGACACGGGCCTCGATCGGCTTCACCGTGCTGAAGGGTCCCTCTCGCATGAGCTCTTCGATGTAGATTCTGGTCAGCCAATCGACGGCACCGGCTGCATGCGGAGGAGCACCGAACTTCAAGAATCCAACGGTCCTGTGCGAATAGCCCACGAGGGGCGCCCAAGCAACCACCCTAGGAGGTTCACATCTGACATCGCGAAACGTCGGAGTGCTCACATGGCTGCAAGCCGCCATGTTGAGCACCATCGGAAAGAGCAGCATCCAAGCAAAGCAAGGCCTGATCATCGAAGTCAAAATACCTGGTTGGTCGGATAAGATCCTAGAATCATTGCAAAGGAACTCTCTGCCAAACAACGACCCTCGCTGGGCTGCATGCAAAGGTTGATTCCTGATGCAATTTCTCTGTAAACTGCCGTCAGACGCATCGTCCAACCACGACGATGTCTGAGGCGTGAGCGAATAGGAGAATGCTGGTTCAAGGTGCACAGGGGTCACCCGGAAGCAATTTCATTTTGCAAGAAACCGGCCGATGATGACGGTGCATCCGGACTGGATTTAAAGTTGCAGAAACCGCGGCCTCCTGTCGGTTTTCCAAAGGCCGATGAGGCCCGCAGCGATGCGAGTTGCGAGGACGACAACGTGAAAACAGCGGTCATCGGCAGTCTTGGAATGTTGGCAAGAGATCTGTGTCTGACACTGGAAATAGCAAGGCACGAAGTGATCGGGCTCGACCTTCCCGACGTAGACATCCGTCAACAGGACCAGATCACCTCCACACTCATCGGATTGACTCCTGACATCGTGATCAACTGTGCGGCCTACACCAATGTCGATCAGGCGGAATCGGATTCTGACCTGGCCTATGCGGTAAACCGTGACGGAGCCCTTCACGTGGCCCGTGCGTGCAGCGGTATGCAGATCCCTCTGATCCACATCTCAACCGATTATGTGTTTGACGGAAATGCACGGTGGCCCTACCGGGAGGATGACGAAGCCACTCCGCTGGGCGTTTATGGCATGAGCAAGCTTGAGGGTGAGAAGCAGGTCCGGTCCTCCATTGTTCAGCACTACATTCTTCGCACCTCGTGGCTCTATGGGATCCATGGAAAGAATTTCGTCAAGACCATATTGAGTCACGGCCGGATCAAGCCCGAGCTCAGAGTCGTATCTGATCAATATGGCTGCCCCACATGGACTCAAGATCTGGCCGAAGCGATCTGTGCCTTGCTGGCTCGCACAGAAAGGCGAATGCCCGCACCCTGGGGGACCTATCACTTCTGCGGCGGGGGCATCACGACCTGGCACAGCCTTGCTGAGCTGATCATCCGGGAAGGCCGTAATTATGAAGCACTCACCACGTCTCGAGTTGTCCCGATTCCCACGAAGGATTATCCCACCGCGGCAAAACGGCCTCTGTACTCAGCCCTGGATTGTCAGAAATTTGAAGGGACGTTGGGAATCAGACCTCCAGCCTGGCAGGACAGTCTGAAGCTTATGCTGGCAAGGCTCTACGGAGCGAAGGGTTCGAGGATCGAGGACTGATGGTCCGTTTTCGGATTATCCGCAAATCCCGACCATGTGATTCAACGTGGGGTCAGACCCGCATCCGCAATAGAGAGGATGCTCAAGCCAAATCATCACGCTCGCTGGTGGAACAATACCCCGCGCAGTTCATTGAGCTTGTCTTTTAGATCGAGCAGGTTCTCTGGCGGAAGCTGGCGAATAAGATCTCCCGTTTCGCGATCCAACACTTGGACGACCATCTCGCCGGTCTTCTCGTGGACGTCAAAAGATAGCTGGATGTTGAGGTTATCCAGATAGTCCTGGACTTCCTCCATCAGCTTTCTGGTTTTGCCCGGGTCTTCCTGAGCCATATTTCCGTCTTGTGCCTTCTTCCCATTGCTGAAGCCCTTGGCGTTCTGATTCGCATCGGGTTTGACGGGCGGCTGAATGAGCGGAGACTCAGTCAAGTCATGGTTTTGGCGGACCCACGACTCCGCCGTCAATGGCTGTATTTCCCGTAACTTCGCTTCCATGCCAAACCCCTTTGTTGAGAGATTGAAGAACTCGTACATTCATGGAATCGGCCGCGTGATTCCTGGACTTGAGTCAAAAAGATCAATGATGGGGCGGAAAGGAGGAACCAGGTTCTATCCGACGCTGAAGCAAAACGTGGGAAGCGGCTCAATGAGAAATGGGTTGGAAGGACCTTGGGAAGAGAAGAAGGGTTCAGACCGGTTCAGACTCAAAGCCATTTTCAAGTGTTATTGTTGTAAGCTTTCAAAGCTCTTCTGGACTGACGAGCTGCCTTCAACTGCCTTTCGATTTCCATCAGGCGCTCCTTAAGCACCTTCATGGACAGGTCAAGTGCGGATTGCAGCTCTTGCATCTTGTCATGGATGACGCGCCCAGTGAGGTTGTTTTTCCTCTCCTGGTCCGCAAACACGAACGGGGCTCGTCGTTCGGTCTCACCCGGCCAAGACAGGATTCTTCTCAAAGCGGTCACGCGGGCATCCATGTCGCCTATCAATCCATCCATCCCAATGCAGGTCGCTTCCCCACAATCGGCAATCCGCTGCACGATCTGGGTCACCTCTGAAAGCAGTTGGAGCACCTCCCCATGCTGTTCATGATTCATTTTGATCAGGCTCACTTCTCAGGCAACCCAAGAATCATCCGGTCCAGATGTGCAATGCTGCATCATTGAAAAACCTACCCCCCTAATCGAAAGAATGCTGGACTGAGGAATGTTAGGCCATGGCCTGCCAGTTTCTGAGCTCGGACTCCATCGAAACGGAGGGCAATTGAAGAGCCGACTTGCGGACTTGCTCCCATGCATCTTTTAATTCTGCCAGCATCCTGATTATATGTCCATAAACAACAGTATCTTTTGAACTATTTATGCCCATCAGCTCACGTAACATGAAATTATAGATCTTGCTCAAATTTGTAGAAATTTCTCCTCCTCTATCATAGTCTAGACCGAGCAGTAATTCAGTTATAATATCCTGAGCATGCCGAATGCTCTTATATCCATCCTCAAGAGCATCATTTTCATGAAGTTGTTTTGCTATTTCGAGATCTTTGATAGCCCTTTCATAGCAGAGGATGACAAGCTGTAGAGTATCAGCAGTCTTAATACTGGTGTTCTGATAAGACTTGAGAGCATTACCGTAGGACATTTAGCTTCCTCCACTACGACATTTGAGCATCAAGCTTAATCCAGGCTTCCTTCAAATTCCCAAAGATACTGATGAGATCATCGTAGATCCTTGAATCTGTTCCCAAGCCTATGCCCACCAACTGGCGGATCGCAAAATCATAAAGCTTGCTCAGATTGCCGGCTATTTCCCCGCCTTGTTCATAATCCAACCCCAGGAGCAGTTCCGTGATGAGCCTTTGTGCATGGTCGTTGCGCTCGAACGCGGCATCTGCAGCGCGTTCAAGGTGATAGCGTTTGGCCATGTTAAGATCCCTGATGACTGCATCATAGCCCATGATCGTTAACTGCAGAGGGCTCGGATATGGCACGGGCTCGGCCATACCATATGCAATAGACTGATTCATCATTTCCTTCATCCTCTATGCTTTGGGTTTATGCACTACTTCTGCGATGTTGCCAATGAGCTCAGCTGGTTGGAAAGCCATGAAGAAGTGTTCTGCATTTGGGCAAGGGCTCCATCCAGACTGATGAACTGGTTGGTGAGCATTTCCATCTTTCGGTCGATGAATTCCTGGGTTGTGGCGATTCTCTTGTCCAGATTCTTCATGGCGGTCTGGATCGTGTTCTGTTGGACGGTCACACCACCATTGACATAATCAGTGAATTTGTTGATGCTCGCCTCAATGTTTCCACTGACGCTGTTGAAGGCACTCAGAGTATTGCTGAAATCGGTATTGAGCGCAGAAGCCAGCTTATCGGCATCCAACGTCAGCTTATTGTCTTTCCCCATGGAAACGCCTTTGGCACCCAATTGCGCCTGAGTCCATATGCTTTGGAGCGTGCTCTTGATGCTTTTCAGGGTTGTGTCGCCAAAGAGAGGGCCACCAGTCTTCTTATTGGCTGAGTCATATGAGGTCTGCTGCCCAAAGAAGCTCGCAAGGTCATTGTAAGCATCGACCAGTTTCTGGATCTTTCCCTTCACGGCCTCGTTGTCACGATCCACGTTCAGCGAGATGGTGCTTGTGGAACTCTCGCCTTTGATGCTCAAAGTCAGTCCTGGAATGGCATCGGTGACTGTATTGCCTGAGCTCTTCATGGCAATGCCATCCACCGTGAATTCCGCGTCCACACCCTCCTGCAGAGCGGTTGTTGAAAAGATCATGTCGGCGCCGGAGAGGTCCCCAAGATCTATCCCCGATGCCCCTTCGGTCTCGCTCGTCAGTATCAGTCGATACTTGCCATCCGCACCGTGCAAGACACTCGCCACCGCACCTGCATCGAGAGCGTTGATCCTGTCACGAAGCGTCGAGAGCGATTCTGTGCCGTCGAGACTCAGTTCCTTGCCGTTGATCGTCAAGGTCCCGACTTTGTTCAACGCTGTCGATGTGTCGTCGTAAAGGGCAGCCGACTGAAGCTTCTCGGCTCTGGCCATCTTGGAGACCACGATGTCATAACGACCCTTGGCAGCCCCGCTCCCTGCCGTCACCGATAGAAGGGAATCCACCGAGACCGATGACGAAGAAGTGAGAGTGGTCTTGAAAAGATCGAAGTCGTCCTGATCCTTCAATTCCTGGGCAGCCGTTTTGAATGCGTCGAGCTTCGTTGACAGGCTCTTCCACGCACTCAGCTTGCTGTCATACTGAGTCTTCTGAGTGTTGAGAGAGGTGATCTTCTGGTTTTCCACCTGACGCAACTGATCGACCACGCTCTGCCAGTCAAAACCACTTCCCAAACCACTTAGCGATATTCCCATGACGCCCCCTATCCTGCTGCTGGAAGCCTGCAATGCATCTCGATCTATGAATCGTCTGAAGGTCGGACTCCCTTGAGGGCAATCGACCTGCAGTCTACGACGGAATGCCACTCCAGCGCAGCTTCAGTTAAGCAAATTATGCACCAATACGAGACCTCATAACAAAAAAAGGCGGCCCGAGGGCCGCCTTCCAACTGTAGGAACGGGTGGGTCACTAACCGCCGATGAGCTGCATGATCTGCTGCGGCGCCTGGTTCGCCTGAGACAGCATGGCTATACCGGTCTGCTGCAGGATTTGGTTTCGGGTGAACTGAGTCATCTCGTAAGCCATGTCCGCATCCCTGATGGCCGATTCCGATGCCGAGAAGTTCTCGATGCTGATGGCCAGGTTCTCCATCGTGTACTGCAAGCGATTCTGATAAGCACCAACGGTGGCCATGTACGTGTTCATGCTGGACAAGGCCGAATCAATCTTGGCCATGGCATCCGTGGCCGCCGAAATGCCGGTGCCGCCGATGGAGACTGCGCTGCCGACACCGAGAGCTCCCGTGCTGACCGCGGTGAAGCTGATACCCATAACATCATTGCTGTTGCTGGCTCCGCCCGCTCCCACCTGGAAGGTGTAGCTCTGAGTACCGTTGGTAACGGTCATGGAGCCGTACTTCGTGGACCCGGCGATCCGATCGATTTCATCCTGCAGCGCTTGGAACTCCGTCTGGAGCTTGTCGCGCTGTTCGGTTTGCTCGGAAGCCGCCTGCGTCGCCAGGTCGCGCATCCGGACCAGGATGTCCGTGATCTTCGAGTAAGCACCGTCGGCCACCTGAAGCATGGAATTGGCTTCGGCTGCGTTCTGGCTGGCCACCCTCATTGACGAAATCTTAGCCCGGAAATTGTTGGCGACGGCGAGCCCTGAAGCATCGTCCCTCGCTGAGTTGATTCGCTTGCCCGATGAAAGGCGCTTGAGCGAATCGGCCACTCGGTTGTTGGTAATTGTCAGGTTGTTGTGGACATTGATTGCCTCGACGTTGGTATTGACTCTAAGGGCCATTTCATTCCTCCATGAATTTTTTCTGCGTGACATCCATGTCACACATCCAATCTAGACCAAACTCAATCGCTCACCCATACCTACAGTTGGTCTTGCTCTGGGGTGTATATCGGTCGCTTCCAATTCGACCTGAACGTATTTTTTGAACTGCATTTGCCGGGAGGCAGTATCTTCAAGAATAGAAAGGGCGACCGTTGAGATCGCCCTCATTCTTCATCCCCCAGGTTGCGGGGATGGACCGATGTATTCGGAAAGACTCTAACCGTTTATGAGCTGCATCAACTGCTGCGGCGCCTGATTGGCCTGGGAGAGCATGGCTATACCGGTTTGCTGCAGAATCTGGTTCCTCGTGAACTGTGTCATTTCGTGCGCCATATCGGCGTCCCTGATGGCCGACTCGGAAGAGGCGAAATTCTCGATGCTGATCGCCAGGTTCTCTACCGTATACTGGAGGCGGTTCTGGTATGCGCCGACGTTCGCCATGTATGTGTTCATGCTCGACAAGGCGGCGTCTATCTTCGCCAGGGCACTCGCTGCCGCATCGATACCGATACCCCCAATCGAGACGTCGCTCTTCCCGACACCCAGAGCTCCCGTGCTGACCGCGGTGAAACTGATGGCGAGGACATCGTTGGAATTATCCACCCCGCCAGCCCCCACCTGGAAAGTATAGCTCTGAGTAGCGTTGGTAACCGTCATGGAGCCGTACTTCGTGGACCCGGCGATCCGATCGATCTCGTCCTGGAGCGCAATGAATTCCGTAGCCAGCTTATCACGCTGTTCAGTCTGCTGCGAGGCAGCCTGGGTTGCCAGATCGCGCATCCGGACCAGGATGTCCGTGATCTTCGAGTAGGCGCCGTCTGCCACCTGCAGCATCGAGATGGCCTCCGTGGCATTCTGGCTCGCCACACGCATGGAGGAAATCCTGGCCCTGAAGTTGTTCGCAACGGCGAGCCCTGAAGCGTCATCCTTCGCCGAATTGATGCGCTTGCCCGAAGAGAGTCGTTTCAGAGACTCAGCAACCTTGTTGCTGGATACCAAGAGGTTGTTATGAACATTGATTGCCTCGATGTTGGTGTTGACTCTTAAAGCCATGATCGTTCCTCCATGAATTTTCGTGTTTCGAGCATCATGCCAATACCTTGGTGCGTTCTGGTTTGAATGACTTCAGATCACACATCTTCAACAACATTCCGCAATATTCCGTGCCGTCTCGTGAGACAGCGAAGCCATGTTCCACCCCCAAATGATACCGTGGGTCTTCAATCTCACTTCAAGTCCACAAGGACAAGCAATTCTCATGCCCGAATGCGGCATTCACCCTAGCCATCGATATCTGGAGACGGTTTAGCCCAAGATCCTGTTATAGAAGAACCTCTCGGCTGTCCATCTCGTCCGTGGAAGGACATCCGGGCATGGAAAATATTTCCGCTTCGTCGATTCCATCCGTCAGTAATCCTTCGACATACTTCCCGGCCTCAGACTTCAACCCCATCTCACAGTAGACCTTCACAATGCCCAGACGTGACTTTACATGGGTCGGATCCCGATCAAGCGCCTTCTTATATGCGTCCAAAGCCTTACCCATCAGTTTTCGCTGCTGAAAAAGGAATCCCAGGAAATAGTAGCCCACTGCACTGATCTCACCCGAGCGCGACGCGCTCTCATAGGCGTGCAACGCAATCGCCCACTCACGCGCATTGAGGGCAAGGAAGCCGAGGGTCTCCCAGACCCTGGCCTGATCCCCAGCGAGCTCCCAGGCTTCCCTGAGTCGAGTCATGGCGGCGTCGTGCTCCCTGAGCCGCAGATGGCTGAAAGCGATGTGAGCGAGGATTTTTTCACGAGATGGCAGGGGGGCCGAAGGAAAGAGGCTCACGACCGGTTTGGTCCTCAGGGACCGCTCAAAACAGTGGACCGCCTTTCGCGGTTCGTGGCATTCCTGGAACAGCATACCCAGATTGAACAACGAACGGGCATCATCTCCGGTGAGAGCCTGTGCCAACGTGGCGTGACGCAGTGCAGCCCGGTCCGAATTGGCTTTGCGATGGAATCGAGCGAGATGAAAGTGAATGTCCATCATGGCGCTCATGTTCACTTGCCTTGTATAGGGGCCGGAGCTTGCACGGGTCTGTCTTTCGATGCAAGCCAGGGCACGCTTCATGTGCTCTATGGCTTCCCGGTACCGCTTCAAGCTCTCACACGTGAGGGACAGGTAGTAGTGGATGAATGCATCATCCCTCCCATCCTGACGTTCTTTCTCAAGGAGCCTCAGGTTGCGCTCGATCTTCTGCTGGTGGATCTCTTTGTGGAGATAGCCATGATGGCGAATGACAATGCCTATCGTCAGGGGAAAGAGCTCTCCGATGGTCAACTGTTCATGAATTCTTCCGCAAAATCGCACATCATCTCTGCGCGGCACACATCGGAGCTGATAAAACGCGCATGAAGGACCACTGGCCTCCATGTCCTCCAAAACGAAGTAGAATGCATTTCGCCCGTCGAAGATCGATTTCAGCTCCACGATCTGCCTGGCCATCTCGGGCTCGACACGGTCATCGGCATCCATCCAGAGCAGATAATCACCCTGTGCCTGAGCGAACGAATGGTTTCGGGCTGCCGAGAAATCATCGCACCAGGAGAAGTCGTAGACGCGACCTGTGCATTGAAGCGCAACATCACGGGTGTTGTCGGTCGAGCCGGTATCGACGATGACGATCTCGTCTGCGAACCGGGAGAAATTCTCGACAGCTTCTGCAAGCTGATGCCCTTCATTCTTGACGATCATACAGACCGAGAGAGAGGGAGAGAGAGGCTTCATGATTGTTCGAACCCTTTGTCCTCGGCGACAATGCAAACATCACCGCATCGAGGTCTCTGGTGGCCACCGGCAGCCGCCAGGTCGCCTCCCCGTCGATGATCACTCATGACCTGCAGTGCCCGTGCCTCATTGCCCACAGACACATGCAGCCCCGCAAGCGTCCTCGAGTACGCAATGCTGTCAGGATTCAGATGGTGTAAATGCCCATATACTTCAATGGCACGGAAGGGATTGCCCATCTTGATGCAAACAATGCCGAGTGCATCCAGGAAAGGGGTGGCGCGTGGGCACCTGGCCACCAGAGCCTCCAGGACGGGATGGAATGCACTCAACCGATCCTGTTCGACGAAGTACTCAGTGAGACCTCCCATGAAAGACTCGACCTCCGCAGTCCGCTGACAGATGCTCTCAAGAACGACCGAGACCGCATTGAGGGACCCATTCCTTGCCAGGGTCGAGAGGAGGCTTCCTAGCTGTTGGAATGTCCCTTTTCGGAGTGTTGTTTTCTTCTGAATCAACACTCGCACCAATTGCGAATCAATATTCGGTTGTTCTCCGACGAGCTGAAGCAGGATGAAGAGGTGTTGAATTGACTCGGAGGTTTCTGCACCCATCTCAACCAGCCACTCGAAACACTTTTCTATGTCACCGACCTTCAAGGCGCAACATGCCAGAACGGATTGAATTTCATTTCCCTTATCACCCAGAGCATAAGCCTTATTGAGATGAAACAGTGCAGTAGAGTATTGATGCTGATTATAATAAGATAATCCTATAATGTGATGCACATCTGGATCTTCATCATACTTTTGCAGGAAACATTGTGAGAAGTATACTGTCTTAGAGAAGTCTTTCTTGTGAAACAGGCAAACAGCCAAGAGCTTAAGAAGTTCCAGCTCACTCAGTGTATGTTCTTGTGGGAGCCCTGTGGTTTTTCTTTCAGCAGAAAGGCGACAGTATTCATAGCATGAGATAAGGCAAGGAATCGCCAAGTCGTACATTTTCTGATTGTAATAAGCAACTCCGAGATAGTAACGTGCCGTGTTCTGATTAGGTTCAATATCCAGAGATCTTATTGACGTTTCTATTGTCTTGCCGTAGTCTCCTGCAAACAAATGAGAACGGCTCATGGCGTTGAGCAGCATCGCCTGCAGGATATCGGGAGTACCCTCCAGCTCCAACCCTCGCTTCAGCACATCAAGACTTTCACCTGTTCTGTCCAAAGCTTCATAAGTGTTGGCCAGGTAATAAAGCACGAAAGGGTCATGAGGGTCCTTTTCGGCAGTGCGCTCGAGGATCGCGAGGTTCCGCTCGAGCTTCCGATTCAAATCCGAGGCGTCAACATCGTAGCCGTAGTGGTCGATCACAAAACCAGCGTTCGCCGTGGCCGCTCTGCACCTTCTGAGGGAGTGGTCCACGGACTCGTGGACTGGTTTCTCGTATCGGATGCCGGGAAGTCTGCGAAAAAACCTGTAGTTGTGATTGACGCCGTAGCAGGCTTCGCTGCTCTCCGCACCATGATTGCACCGGATCATCACCACATAGGCGTCAACGCCCGGAGCCGCCGCCGCCTCCCGAAGACCTGTGGGGCACCCGAGCAGATTGAGGCGCTCGTCGGCGTCCAACTGCAGCACCCACTCTCCTGTGGCATGACGGAGCGACTCATTCCTTGCCGCAGCGAAATCATCCACCCACTCGAAATGACGCACCTGCGCCCCAAAGGATTCCGCGATCTCCACGGTCCGGTCTCTGGAGCCGGTATCGACCACCACAATCTCATCCACATAGGGTGCGGCACTCGCGAGACAATCGGGAAGAGACTCCTCTTCGTTCTTCACGATCATGCAAAGGGAAATGGAGATTCTTCCTGGGGTCATCTT
>JBFYYO010000009.1:0-41130 GCA_041310025.1 Syntrophobacterales bacterium | reverse complement strand
ATAGATTCTCACTCACCAAGTTCGGATGAATGGTGGGATAACCTATGAAAATTGTTGAGCTAATACCTAACAGCTAAGAGCTAATCGCTCAATTTAGGTTGAAGACAAGAGCTCGGGCGAAAGCGACGGACGCTCATGGTGTTGGGTCTACTCGCTGCGCCGCCTCTGCGGGGCGTTGGGCGATCCAGATGATGTGCCGGGCTCCTCCAGCGGCGCCACGTGCCCGCACGCGAGCCTCCTCCACCTGAAAGCCGAGCTTTCGGAGGCGATCGCTGAAGGCCTGATCAGGACCGGCCGACCATACGGCCAGGACTCCTTCGGGCCGCAATGCCGAAAAAATCGCTTTCAGGCCTTCCTGGCGATAGAGCCGGTCGTTTCCCTTTCGGGTCAACCCTCTGGGGCCATTGTCCACATCCAGCAGAATAGCATCATAGGCACGTCGCTCTTCACGCACGATTCGGGCGACATCGACCTCGCGTACGGTGACCCGATCATCTCGAAGCGGATGACCGGCAAGATCTCCCAGGGGGCCGCGGTTCCATGCCACCACTGCCGGGATCAGCTCAGCCACCGTCACTTTGGCTTGAGCGCTCAGTCCACGCAGCGCTGCACTGAGGGTGTACCCCATTCCCAGCCCACCAATCAGGACTTGAGGCTGGAGGCGATCTGCAATCCGTGCACAAGCCAGTTTCCCAAGTGCATCTTCCGACCCGTGCACGCGACTGTTCATAAGCTCACGAGTGCCGATCCTCATCGAGAATTCGCTGCCCCGCCGGTAGAGCAGAAGCTCATCCTCGTCGCCGCGCAGTCGTACGACCTCGACCAACATCCAGGGGATCATGGGCATCTCCGGAAATGAGCGGGCCATGGTTGCGGTCTAATTTGAGAAAAGTGCCCCTTTTGCAGGTTTCCGGCGTCAGCCGTCCCTTGCGGGACGTTGAAAGTATGGGCGGAGCTCGACATCCGTCAGAGGCTGAGGTCGTAGTGTTGTCCGTGACACAATTGGTTCCTGAACCCTGCGACTTCCCCATCGTTCAGGTAGTCACCAAACCCCATCGACCGGTCGATGATCCCTCCCGGGGTGATTTCGACAATCCTGTTCGCCACGGTCGCGACAAATTCATGGTCTTGGGAGGAAAACAGCACCACCTCCGAGAAAGCGGTGAGCCCGTTATTGAGGGCGGTGATCGATTCCAGATCCAGGTGATTGGTCGGTTCATCCATGATGAGTGCATTGGCGCCAACCAGCATCATCCTGGAGAGCATACAGCGCACCCGCTCGCCTCCGGACAGGACACTGGCCTTCTTCATGGCCTCATCCCCGGAAAAGAGCATTCTGCCGAGAAACCCCCTGGCGAATCGCTCTCCCTCGGTGGGGGGAGCAAACTGACGCAGCCAATCGACGAGGTTCAGGTCGTTCTCGAAATAGGCGCTGTTCTCTTTTGGGAAATAGGAGCGCGTGATGGTGAGACCCCAGCGGAACCTGCCGCTGTCCGGCTTCATCTCCCCGGTCAGGATCTGGAACAGGGTCGTCTTGGCGAGGCTGTTGCCGCCGACAAAGGCAATCTTATCCCCCTTGTGCACCGTGAGGGTGAGGTCATTCAACACGGGAAGTCCGTCAACGGCCTTGGAGAGGCCCTCGATCTCCAGAATGATGTCGCCGCAGGGACGCTCGGGCTTAAACGCCACGTGCGGATACTTCCTTGAAGAGATCGGCATGTCATCGAGCGTCAGCTTTTCAAGGAGCTTTTTGCGGGAAGTGGCCTGCTTTGCCTTGGAAGCGTTGGAGCCGAACCGCTGAATGAATTCTTTCAACTCGTTGGCTTTGTCCGTCATCTTGCGGTTTTCATTCTGTTTCTGCTTGAAATGCATCTGGCTCGCCTGATACCAGAAGTCGTAATTGCCGACGTAGACCTTTATCGTGCCAAAATCGATATCCGCCACATGCGTACAAACCTGATTGAGGAAGTGCCGGTCGTGGGAAACGACGATGACCGTATTAGGAAATCGGATGAGATACTCTTCGAGCCAGGTGATGGACTTTAGATCCAGGTGGTTGGTCGGCTCATCCAGCAGCAGCACATCCGGGTTGCCGAACAACGCTTGGGCCAGGAGCACCCGTACCTTATCGCCCCCCTCCAACTGTTTCATCCTTTGGGAGTGCATCTCCTCAGGTATGCCAAGCCCGTTGAGAAGAACCGCAGCCTCGGACTCCGCCTCGTACCCGTTCATCTCGGCATACTTTCCTTCCAGTTCCGCCGCGCGAATACCATCCTCTTCGGAAAGATCCGCCTTCGCGTAAATCGTCTCCCGTTCGGCCATGACTTCATAGAGTCGTGCATGTCCCATGATGACCGTATCGAAAACCGTTTGCTCATCGAATGCAAACTGATTCTGGTTGAGAACCGCCACCCGCTCCCCGGTGCTGACTCTGATTTCTCCCTTGTCCGGCTCTATTTCGCCGGCAAGGATCTTGAGAAAGGTTGACTTACCGGAGCCGTTGGCCCCGATCAGCCCATAGCAGTTCCCCGGTGTGAACTTAATGTTGACGTCTTTGAATATGATTCTCTTGCCATAAGAGAGGGCCAGGTTCGACACACTGATCATGCTTGATTTGCTCCCTGGTAAAAATAAAAAGCCACAGGGGCAACCCTGCGGCCGACATGTAATTCCGCAATGTAGACTGTAGACTTCTAAATGGCAATAGCGTTATCAAAAATAATAGATGGTGTCCTGCTTTATCAGTCAGCCCCCGAAGTCTCTCTCAAAACCTTGGGCAGAGGAGGAGAATGCACCCTACGGGGTCTTCCTGCATTGGAGTCCCCTCCGCCGACCCTTCATTTACGGGCTCCTGGCGCCCGAGGGTAACAAGGCTGCTGTGAATCGTCTCGACGACGAGCCCAACGCAAACATCCGCAACCACCAAACAAAAAGGGCTTAGCCGAATCGGCTAAGCCCTTGAATTGTCTGGCGGGGTGGAAGGGACTTGAACCCTCGGCCTCCGGCGTGACAGGCCGGCGTTATAACCAACTTAACTACCACCCCATATTCAGTTTTTGGTGGGCGGAACAGGGCTCGAACCTGTCACTAGGTACCTGATGAGCCCCTCGAAGTCAAGCACATTTTCCCCAAAGGCTCACGGCGAAAAACATTGACAAGGCTTGAGGCTCTTGCAAGTATTTTCCAGCGCGGCACGCAGACAGTGGAGCGGCAGGAGGGCATGAATCGGGCCGAGGCATGAGTCGACGTTAACGGATCGCAACGGATCGCAACGGATCGAGGAGGATGGATATGGGGCGCCTGTTCTTGTTTGACACGACACTTCGAGATGGGATGAAATCTCCGGGCACCGTTCTGACCAGGGAGGAAAGGATTCGCATTGCCAAGCAGCTGGCTCGCCTGGGTGTGGATGTTCTCGAGCCGGGGTTCCCGGCCGCGTCCGAAGAGCAGTTTGCGGTCTGCGAACAGATCGCCCGCGAGGCCCAGGGGCCGGTCATCGCCGTTCTGGCCAGGGCTACCAATCCCAGGGATTTCGAAATCGGCTGGAAAGCCGTCCAGGGCGCAGGAAAAGCCCGTCTCCACACCTTTGTTCCGGTCTCCCAGCAGTACCGGGAGCATTTCCTGAAGAAGAGCTTCGATGACCTTTGTCGGATTGCGGCTTCGGCCGTCAAGACGGCCAAAGGGTTCACGGATGAGGTGGAGTTCTCGCTGGTGGATGCCTTTCGCGCCGATGCCGCCGAGGTGGCTCAACTGGTTCAGGTGGCTCTGGAAGCGGGAGCGACATCGATCAATCTGGCAGACACGGTGGGCTGCGCCTTGCCGTCCGATGTCGAACAACTGGTCGCAGCGGTGATGTCCAAAACAGGTGGAATGTCCGGGGGCGTGTTGAGCATCCACTGCCACAACGATCTGGGGCTGGCGGTGGCCAACTCCCTGGCGGCTGTTCGAGCCGGAGCCCGGCAGATCCATTGCACCGTCAACGGCATCGGGGAGCGGGCCGGCAACGCTCCTCTGGAGGAGCTGGCAGCGCTTTTCAGCGTGCATTCCGCTGAACTGGGGCTGGAATCCGGGATCCATTTGGACCAGGTCGGCCCGACGAGTCGGCTGGTGAGGCGGCTGACGGGCATCGGGGTGCAGCCGCACAAACCCGTCGTGGGGCCCAACGCCTTCCTTTGCGAAGCCGTTGTTCCGCAGCTGGCCGATGCCACGACACCTCCCCCCTTTGAGATTCTGCGACCGGACATCCTGGGTGTCCGCACGGGAATGGATGCTCTCAGCCAGGACAGCGGTCTTGAAGATTTCGGCAGCCGGCTTTCGGAGCTGGGATACGGATTCAGCAGGAGCGAGATCCAGGAGCTATTCAGCGACTTCCAGGAACTGGCGGGTCGGAAGGAGCATGTTTTCGACGCCGACATCGAGCTTCTGGCCGGGACACGGGCAGCTTCCGAGGGCCTCCGCTATCGGCTGCTTTATCTCAACGTCACCGCAGGGTCCATTTCGGTTCCCAACGCTACGGTGCAGCTCGAAGTGGACGGGCAGGTCGTCCAGGATGCCGGATTCGGTCACGGTCCCGTGGATGCCGCCTTCAAGACCATTCTCCGAATGGTGAAGAGATTCCCGAGACTCGTCCGCTATGAGGTCAATGCGGTCACGCCGGGCACCGACGCCCAGGGGGAGATCAGCGTGCGCCTCGAGGAGAACGGGGTTCTGGTCGACGGGAGGGCCGTCGGCACCGATATCGTGCTGGCGAGCGCCAAGGCCCTCATTGACGGTCTCAACAAGCTGGAGCACGTGCGCTCCCAAACGGCCATCTCGGAGTTCACCGACGAAGAGAGCTGGCTGCCCAAGCTCTGAGGTAGATGGGCGATAGTCTCTGATCTTCCCTTCAGGGGGGCGAGAGGAGGCAATGCTGTTGAATTAAGCTCATCTGCCCGGTCGGGTCGGGTGCCATGGGCTAAGCGGAGCTTGCCCATGCGAGCAAATTCGGTCACGGGCAAGCTTCGCTTGGCCCGTGCCACCCCTTAATTCAACAGCATTGGCGAGAGGAGGGGTGTGCCTCTTAAGTACATCCCTATCAGAATTGAATGACCGCTTGAGTCGTCATTCCCGCAGGTCCCTGGCGGGAATCCAGAGGCCTTCAAATCCCTGGATCCCCGCCAGAAGCATGCGGGGATGACGTGCTCAATCAATGGGCACTTTATTCTGTGGATGTGTACTGAAATCGGAATGAGAAAATAAGCCGGATGCTGTTCCAGTGCAGGACGGGCAACGGTTCTATCCTGCCCATCGTGGCCGTGAAGCCGCATTTTTCAGTGGGCGACGCTGCCGCCTTTGCCCACCCTGCAAAGAAATCTCGCTGCAATCTCAAAAGACCTGCAGAATCGAACACTTCAGATAGTGGGTTTCGGGCATGGAGAGGAGGACCGGGTGGTCCGCCGACTGGCCGCGGGCCTCCAGAAGGCGGAGCCTGCGTCCGCTGGCCTGAGCCGCCTGCAGGAGGACCTGCCGGAACAGCTCCTCTGAGAGATGATAGGAGCAGGAGCAGCTGACCAGGATTCCACCGGGCTCCAGGGCCAGCATGGCCCTCCGGTTCAAATCCGTGTAACCCCTGCGGGCATCGGGAAGGTTCGCTTTGGTCTTGGCGAAGGCCGGCGGGTCCAGGATGATCAGGTCATAGGCCCCTCGACGCACAGCCTTCAGGAACTGAAAAGCCTCAGCCACCTGGAGCTCACATCGGTCCTGAAGCTGATTGCGAAGCCCATTCGCGGCCGCCTGCGCGATGGCCTCCGATGAGTCGTCCACCCCCGTCACTTGTGCCGCTCCGGCGGATGCAGCCACCAGACTCCACGCACCGTTGTAACAGAAGACATCCAGGACGCGGGCCCCGGGAGCCCACCGGCGCAAGGCATTCCGATTGTCCCGCTGGTCCAGATAGAATCCCGTTTTTTGACCTCCCAGCGGGTTCAGTTTCTGCTGGATGCCGTCCATGTCGACCCAGCATTCCTCCGGAAGCTCCCCGAGCGCAATGCCTTTCTTGAGCTCCAGGCCCTCCAGGGTTCTCACCTGCGTGTCATGCCGATAGACGAGGGCTCTGGGAGCAAAAAGCTCAACCAGCAGCTCCTGGATCGTGGCCTCGATTCTCGACATTCCAAGGGTTCCGATCTGGTAGACGAGGATGTCGCCGTATCGGTCCACGATCAGCCCCGGCAGTCCGTCGGACTCGCCAAAAGCCAGCCGGTAACACGACGAATGCGGATAGAGCTTCTCACTGCGAAATGCCGCCGCTTTCTGAAGCTGGCTTCTCAGATGGTCTCTGGAGGGCTTCTCTCCGGGTGCACACACAAGGCGAACGGCGATCAATGATCTGGGGTTGATGTACCCGCTCCCCAGTGCCACACCCTTGCTCGAATAGACCCGAACCCAGCTCCCGGGCTCGATTTCTGAGAGCGGCTCGGTGATTTCATTGCTGAAGACCCAGCGATGCCCCTGAAGCACTCGTCGTTCTCTTCCCGGATGCAAATGTATGGGGACCAGTTCACCCAGATCCATCATGGTTTCCCTGTTTTGAATGGTTTCAAGTTTCAAGTTTCAAGTCTCAAGTCTCAGGTTGGAAGGCGGAGGTTCCGAGCTCCGAATTTCGAGTTGAAAAGCGGTCCTCGGAGTCGAGTCCTCTCATCATTTGAGGTCCCGCCCATGGGGGCTCTTCGGTTTCAAAAAATGAAAAAAGCGCCCGGGGCGGGGCGCTTCCCATGACCAGAATGAGGATCCTTCAGCTTTCACTGGCGCTGCGTATGGACTCCAGAAGAATCTGATAATTCTCGTAGATCTCCGCAGAGCTCTCGATGACTTCATAAAGATCGTCCAACTCCATATTGATCACGGCATCCTTGTCCGGCGATTCTTCTTTGAGCTCGATCCATATCCAGTCGAGAAGCATTTCCTCCCGATCGTCGTAGCCCTCCTCCCTGGCGTCCAGAGATCCATCGTTCACCTTGCGCGCAACTCTCTTGAGAGCTGCCCTGACGAAGTCCTTCATGTCCATGATTCCTATGCCTCCACAGTACACAGAGCATGCGCCCGCATGCTCTGAAAAGGTTGCCGATCATAGCCGATGCAATACCTCAACTCTATTTATGATGTGGCTTCATAGCTCATTTGTCAAAGTGATTCAATGGCCGATGCCATGATTTTGGCATGTCGGTAACCTCCCGGGTATCTCTGGCGCTGAGGGTCCATCAAGCCACCGGTTTCCTGGATCACACACGACAAGGTGGAGTGCGAAATGACCGAGACAATAGGTTGCAAACAGCTTGATTTTAGGGAATTCTGGTCTACACTTGCACTTCTTCGAGATGGTTGACCCAGGGTGAGGACTATGAGGAACCAAAACAGTGGAACGGGAAAGGCCAGGGGTATGTCCGAGAAGCAATACCTCATCGATGCTTTGACCATCCAGGATTCCTGGCGCCTTTTCAAGATCCTGGCTGAATTCGTGGACGGGTTCGAGTCGCTTTCGGATCTTTACCCGGCGGTGTCCATTTTCGGCTCAGCAAGGGTAAGGCCGGGGGACCCGACGTATGAAAAAACCGTGACCATCGCCCGAAAGCTGGCTGAAAACGGCTACCACATCATCACCGGAGGTGGGCCCGGCATCATGGAGGCCGGGAACAGGGGGGCCAGGGAGGGGGGGGCCAAATCCGTGGGGCTCAACATTGAACTGCCCCTGGAGCAGGAGCCCAATGCCTACTCCAACCTGCGCATGGATTTTCAGTACTTCTTCGTGCGCAAGGTGATGTTCGTGAAATACGCTCAGGCCTACATCGGGATGCCGGGCGGGTTTGGAACCCTGGACGAGATTTTCGAAGCCCTCACCCTGATCCAGACCCGCCGGATCAAGCCCTTTCCCGTGATCCTGGTGGGAAAGGACCATTGGAAAGGCATGCTGGGCTGGATCAAGGACAGGCTCCTCGCCAGCCAATACATATCGCCCGCGGACCTCTCGCTGGTGAACGTTCTGGACGACCCCGACGAAGTCGTCCAGACCATCAAGCGCTACGTCATCGTCTGACAGAGGGCATGGGATCCCTCCCGCTCACCCTTCCCGGGGGATGAACTCGATGTGCCCCGAGTTGGGCAGGACGCCCGGAGCCGATTCGATGACGATGGGAACCTTGAAGCGCTCCTCCAGGCTGACGATGTCGCTCCGTTTCTGATTGAGCAGGTAGTTGGCGATCTCTGGGGCCACGGTGGCCTTGACGATGGCTATTTTCCGGTGGGAGAGCGTCATCCAGATCTTCCTGAGATAGGCGAGGGCGGCTGCTTCATCCGATCGTACGATTCCCGCCCCCTGGCACATGGGGCATTCCCGGAAGGAGCCGCGAAGGATGTTGAGGCCCAGGTGCTGCCGGGAAAGCTCGAGAAGCCCGAACCGTGAGATCCGGCCCAGGGTGATTTTGGCCTTGTCTTTCTTGAGCTCCTCTTTGATCCGTCTCTCCACTTCCCGCGTGTGCCGGTTATCCCGCATGTCGATGAAGTCGATCACCACCAGTCCCCCGAGATCCCTCAGGCGCAGCTGACGGGGTATCTCGGCGGCGGCTTCCATGTTGACCTTGAAGACCATCTCCTCGAGGTCCCCTTCCCCGTTGGTTCTCCCCGAATTGACGTCTATGGCAACCAGGGCCTCGGTCTGGTCAATGAGGAGGTGGCCGCCCGACTTGAGCGGGACCTTCTTGCGGAAAATCTGCTCGATCTGGTCTTCCAGGTTGTACTTGCTGCAAATGGGACCGTCGTCTTTGTGGAGCTTGACGGATCCCTCATGCAGCGGGCTGATGATGTGGAGGAACTCCTTGACCTGCCGGTGAACTTCCCGGTCGTCCACCAGAATCGATTTGATGTCGGAATTGAAATAGTCGCGGATGACCCGGATGGCCAGGTCCTGCTCCTTGTAAATGAGCCCGGGTGCCGCGGTGTCCTGGACCTTCTTCTTCACCTCCTCCCAGAGTCGGAGCAGGTTGTTGAGGTCTTTGGTGATTTCCCGTTTCGTCCGGTTCAGGGCGGCCGTGCGAATGATGATGCCCATTTCCTCGGGGATAGACAGGCCGCGGACCAGTTCCTTGAGGGCCTCTCTTTGCTCCGTTTCATCAATCTTTCTCGACACCCCGCGCTGGGATTGCCCTGGCATCAGGACCACGTCCCGCCCGGCCAGGGAGATGTAGGTCGTGAGCAGAGCCCCTTTGCTGCCGACTTCCTCTTTCACCACCTGGACCAGAACTTCCTGGCCCGTTTCGATCACATCCTGGATGCGGACGGGCTCGGGAAGATCCTGGCGATAATACTCGGGATGGATCTCCGTGAACGGCAGAAAGCCGTTGCGCTCCATGCCGAAATTGACGAAAGCGGCCTGAAGGCTGGTTTGGACGTGGGCAATGATCGCTTTATAGATGTTTCCAACGACCTTGCCACGGCTTGCCGTCTCGATGAAAAAGCCTTCCAGGGTCTGGCCTTCCACCAAGGCGACCCGAAACTCTTCGGGATGTGCCGCATTGATGATCATGACTTGTTGTGTCATTTCAGGGTGTTGCCCTTCCTTTCCAATGCCCGTTCGATTCGCTGTGCTGTCTGGCCTGGTACATGAAAGTGCGCAAGGCCACTTCACGGTTGGGCTGAATGGCGCCATCATAGGGAGCGTCGAGGTACGGGATCTTCTTCTCGTGGAGCAGCGGCCTGAGCACCGAGGCGGCGATGGTGCTCGGCATGCATGTGAAGGGGAAGACGTTCACCACTCCATCGAAGCCATGATGGACGTACTCCAGTGCGCCACCAATGCTCAACACCGCTTCGGTGCCGATGGCGGAGTGAAAAATCCTGTTGTGGTCCAGCTGCCTGTGCACGGATCGGATGCTGTGGTCAGGCTGAATGTCCAGGTGCTCCAAAACGGTCCTGTAGACCTGGTGCTGTCGCCACTGCTGGTAGTATTGCTCGATTCGGAGCCCGATCCATTGACGGAGGACCTCCCGCAGGGCGCCATGATTCCCCTCCCTCCACGCCTTCCTCCATTGATGCTCTGCTTTGCGGATGGACTCGACGTTCACGAAGTTGATCCACTCGCCCAGCGATGCATTCACGGCCTCGGCCCCGTACGCTTCGAGCTTCCGGATGATATCCTGGTTGGAATCCTGGTGGCTCCGGAGGTAAATCTCGCCGATGATTCCGATCCTGGGTCGCCGGACCGCTCCCGGTTTCATGAGCGATCGGGCACGGGCCGCGATGTCGCTCAAAGGGATGAGGATCCTGCTGAAGTCCAGTTCAGGGCCCATGGCTTCCACAACCCTGACCATGCGGTCCAGGGCATCGTCCATGAAGGCATCGGTGGAGCCGGACTCCTTTTCGTATGGCCGAACGCGCCAGGTGATGCGGTCCAGGACATCCGAGACGATCACGGCCACGTAGCTCAGTTTTCTGAAGTACGAGGACCGTCCCGGCGGGATGATGTCTTCTGTGGCATAATTGTTCTTGGTGGAGATGTAGACGATGGGGACTGCCCGATAAGATTCGAAACGGTCCAGAACCAGCCGCTGCAGCTTGTTGTACATGCCGAAACGGCAGGGCCCGTCCGCCTCGGGGAGGAAGTAGACATAGCGGTCGGCGGTGAAGGCGCTTCCCAGGCGTTCGCGCTCGGTTTCGAGATGATGCAGGATATCGCCGAGGGTCACCTGGCAGGGGAAGCATTCCTTGCCCGAAGTGTATTCCCTGCCCAGGGTCAGCCCCTTGTAGGTCTCCATCACGACGGCATCGGCGCCGACGGCTCGGAAGCTGGCGGCAATGAGCCTGGATCCTGCGTGGGCCATGTCGGGGATCAGAAGTCGGCGGCCGGATACATTGAATTGCTGGACCTTTTCTCCGAGGCGGTCGAACGCCGATCGATCCATACCCTCCCTTTCAAAGGGTTCGCTTTCACGTAGTGCGATCGTTCCATGCAGGCTTGCGGGGGAGATTACTGGCATAGGACCTCGTATGGTTTCCTGCTCTCGAAGGCCGCCTCTCGTTCACGCCTTTGCAGATTCCTGACCACGTTCTGGTAGGCCTCGATGCGTGTCAGCATACCCGCAACGGCGCTGTGCTCGTCCAGCTCGAGGATGAGAAACGGCTTTTCGTGCAGGAGATGTCGATAAAAGTGCTCGATGAATGAATCGGCCCCGCAGCTGAAATTGGTCAGGTGAACCCCAAACCAGTTCGGCGTGCGGGCGATCCCTTTGGCAGCCCTCAGAATCTTGGCCCCAAGCCCCCAGTACATGCGAGGAAAGTCGCTCAGATCCTCGCCGTCGAGGTCCAGGAAGTCCGTGGGGAGCGCCTTGATGCCCAGTTTTGCCAGCTGTCTGCCCAGCTGGAGGTTCAAGCGTTCGTCGTGGAGGTTATAGGGGCGCCCCGAAACAATCCATACAGCCTGGTCGGGAGGCGCCTGGGCCAGGATCTCCCTCCCCCTCTGAATCAGCCCCTGCCGGAACCTGTTCTGCCTTTCCCAGGCTTTCTCCACGGCCTTTTCCAGTTCGCGCGGAGAGGGTTTCATGCCCTCGGGGAACGACTGGCCGAGCGGCTCCAACATGTGCCCGGGGCCGTCTTTCATGTGCAGCACTGGACCGATGATCCTGGAATCGGGGATCCGCAGGGCCGACCGAACCATGTACCGGGAGCTCTGGACGAGGGGGCAGAAGAAGCCGTTGTCCTTGAGGTCCGGGGTGGGCATATTGATGACGGTCGGTATGAAGAGCAGGGGGGCGTGATCGAGCAGATGACGGACATGTCCGTGGAAGACCTTCACGGGAAAACAGGTTTCGGCCGTCATGCTTTCCACGCCCTGCAGCACCAGCTTGCTGTTGGTGCGGGGGCTGAGGAGCACCGGATAGCCGAGGTTCCGGAGGAGATGGGTCCAGAAGACTCCCCATTCCAGGGTGTGCAGTCCGAGGGGGATTCCCACCGTGGGACGGGCGCTGCCGGCCTTTCGGCTCACCTCCAGACGCGCCGCACCGACCTCCTCCAGGGCTTCATCGAACAGCTTCTGCCGGTAGAGGAAATGGTTCTCCTCTGCCGCCCCGTCGTAGCGGCTGATCTCGTAGCGCCCGCAGTCCCCTCCCCATATGCTTTTTGATCCGCCGAAGCTGTAAACCTTCAGCTTGCACTCATTGTGGCATTTCTTGTCGGCCCTGCAAATCGTCTCGCTGAATTCCACCCGGGTCTGGACGAGGCCTTCCAGATCACGGACCTGCTCGGGTATCTCCTCCTTGTGGAAAAGCTCCCGAACAGCCAGTGCCGCGCCGAAAGCCCCCAGGACCTCCCGATGTTTCGGGACGATGATCGGTCGCTTGAGCACCTTTTCGAAGGCCGCGACAATCCCCTGGTTGAGTGAGGGGCCACCCAGAAACATCACCCGCTGCCCGACGAACCGCTTTTCCACCACGCGGTTCAGGTAGTTGTAAACGATGGCATAGCAGAGCCCGGCGATGAGGTCTGATCGAGCTGCTCCCTTCTGGGCGTAGCCCACCAGGTCGGATTCCATGAAGACCGTGCACCGTTCGGCCAGGTGTATGGGAGAAGATGCCGACAGGGCGATATCCTGGAACTCCCCCACGATGTTGATGCGCATCTTGTTGGCCAGCTCGTGGAGAAAGCTTCCGGTGCCGGCGGCGCAAACCTTGTTCATATCGAAATCGAGGGGATGCGTCTTGTCGATACGGATGTACTTGGAATCCTGGCCGCCGATCTCAAAAACGGTGTCGATCTCCGGGTCGACGGCCACGGCGCCTCGGGCATGGGCCGTGATCTCATCGATGACCAGGTCGGCAGCGAGGAAGTCCCCCACCACGTTGCGCCCCGAGCCCGTCGTTGCGATAGCCTTGAGTCGGATGCGCCTGCCGACTTCCGAGACGAGCGTCCTGATGAGGCGCTGGGTCACCTCGATGGGTTTGCCCTGGGTCGGGACGTAGCATTTGTGGATGATCTCCCCCTCATCATCGATGAGGGCATACTTGGTGGATGTGGACCCGATGTCCACGCCGAGGAAGGCCGAAAAGTCACCCTTCTTCCTGGCGTTCCAGGGAGAGAGCTCGTTGTCGGGGTCGAAACGGGTGAGCCGGAGGGCCAGGGGATCCGCTTTGGGGAATGAATGAGCCGTTTCCGATCCCAGTTTCTTGAGCCGTGAGACGTCCAACCGGCACGTCCATTTTTGTTCCTGGGCCTGAATCGCACAGCCCAGGGCGCCGAGAGAGGTGTGGTGAGGCGGGACCTGAATTGCCGGAAAGTAGTGCCGAAAAGCCTGGACCTGCAGGCGATTGGACGCCAGCCCACCCACGAACACGATGGGCTCGGACAGCTCGCGGCTGGCCACGATGGTGCTGATGTAGTTGGCTGCATTGCCGTGATGCAGACCGGCGATGATGTTGGGCAGCGTTTCACCCTTGTTCTGGAGATGGATCATGTCGGATTTGGTGAAAACCGTGCAGCGGCATGCCACGGGCGCCGGGTAAGTGCTCTGGGTGCCCAGCGCGATGAAGTCCTCCAGGGTTTGCTGGAGCTTTTCCTGGTTCATGTGGAATTCGGGGCCGTAAAGGGATTGGGCCAGCCGCTCCGCCTGTTGGTCAATGAAGGAGCCGGTTCCCGATGCGCAGGGACCGTTCATGTTGAAAGACTCCAGGTGCCACTGAACGCCTTCGTGGGACAGCTGGAACAGGGCGGCATCCTGTCCGCCGATGCTGATGACCGTTCGGACCCCCGGCATCACGTGGGTCACCCCCAGCACCTGGGCAATGGTCTCAACCTCGAAGGGCGCTCCGAGGATTTCCGCCATGAGCTGACCATGCATCCCCGTGAACGTGACGGAACGAATGTGCGGTGCTCCCGGGAAATACGAGGAGTCCAGCAGACGCATCAGGAGGTTATGCGTTTCCTCCTGAGCCAGTCCAAAATGACGTAGATACGGGGTCTCGAGTACGACCCGCCTGTCCTGATCGATGACCATGCAGTTGATACTGACCGATCCTACGTCCACACCAACATCGTAAGCCATGGTCTGTTCCTCTTTCACTCGAATTGGCTGAATTTTCGTTTTCTCATGACAGTTGAAGTTTTCTCATGCTCACGGTCACGTTGGATAGTTATAGATCTCGGCAAGCCTGCGCAAGATTTTTCTATAATAGGGTTTGTCGCAAAGATGTTCAATGATTCGTTGGATGTTCTCCATGCCTGTGAGCACGAGGAAAAACGTGATCAATGCCTCAGCCCGCACGCGCGGAGCGGGGAATCCGCAGGGTGTTGCCCACAATCGTCAGGCTGCTCAGAAACATGGCCAGGACGGCGATGATGGGGTTGAGGAACCCGGCCATGGCAATCGGAATGGCCAAAAAGTTGTAAGCGAAGGCGAAGCAGAGATTCTGGCCGGAGACCGACACGTGCAGCCTGGCGAGCGACATCGAATCCAGTATGCCGGCAATGTTTCCTCCCAGGAGAGTGATGGCAGAAACCTCTCGCAGGAGATTGGCGCCGCTTCCCACAGTGAATGCGACGTCCGCCTGGGCAAGGGCCGGCGCATCATTGATTCCGTCTCCCACGACGGCGACCCGATACCCCTCCTGCTGCAGGGAGCTCACAAACTCCGCCTTGTCCGATGGGCGCATGCCGCCCCTGAGCTCAGCGATACCCAAAGCTCCTGAGACGGCTCGAGTCGTTTCGACGGAATCCCCGGATATGAGGCAGATCCTCTTGCCGGAACCCTGGAGCCGCCGAATCGTCTCCAGGCTCCCCTCCCTGATCCTGTCTCCAAGGCAGAGGAACCCCCGCACCGGGCCGCCCCAGGCGAAAAACGCCGTGCTCATCCCCTCGGATTCCATCTGCACGGATTGATCATCCAGGTCATGCGGGATGTCACAGCCGCGCTCCGCCATGAAAAGACGGTTTCCGATGAAGATCTCGTCCCCATCCACCCTCCCGCCGATGCCCATTCCTTCGTATGTCTCAAAATCGGTGCACTCAACAGGCTGTATGCTCATCTGGCCACATTTTCGCACGACTTCGCGTGCGATGAGGTGATCCGAGCAGGCCTCTACTGCGCCCAGCCTCTCCAGGACCTCGATCTCGGAGTGGCCCGTAGCGACGATCTTGTGAAGAGTGAACACGCCCTCGGTCACGGTCCCCGTCTTGTCGAAAACAAAGGCATCCAGATTCTTGAGCCGGTCGAGGGCTCCGGGATCTCGAATGATCAGGCCCCGCAGCTTCCCGGCGCTGATGGAAGCCACCTTGGCGAGGGGAATAGCGATCCCGAGGGCGCAGGGACAGGTGATCACGAGGACGGTCAGGCCCCGCTGCAGGGCGTCTTCGATGGAGGTTCCATGCGTCCAGGTCCAAAGGGAGGAGGCCGATGCCAGGACGATGACGGAAGGCACAATCCATCGGATGACGCGGTCCGCCATCTGCTCTGCCGGAGCTTTTGACGCCATCGCTTCCCGAATCAGGGAGATCATCTGTTGGATCGCGCTCTCCCGGCCCGGCCTGACGACACGGGCGCGGAGGGTACCGTTCAGCACCAGGGCGCCGTTGAGTATTTCGTCTGGAGGCTTCTTTCGGACCGGCTTCGACTCTCCCGTCAGGCAGGATTCGTCGACGTCGGCCTTCCCCTCGAGGACATCTCCGTCCATGGGCACCCGTTCCCCCTCCACGACCAGGAATTCGTCACCCACACGGACGTCCGCGCTCGCAGTCCAGCTCTCCCGACCATTCCTCAGCACCCGTGCCTTTTCCCCTGCGGCCCTCAGCAGTTCCGTCACGCCGCGGGAGACATTGTCGCGGGCACCGGCCTCGATGGTCTTGCCGAGCAGCACCAGGGTCACGAGCATCGACGCCGTGTCGTAATAGACATGCAGGCTTCCGGAAAGGGTTTGGAGGACGCTGAAGAAATAGGCTGTGAGGGAGCCCACCGCAATGAGAGTCTCCATGGAGACGGCGCCCCAGCGGATCCCTCGGAAAGCCTTGTTCAGGATGGGGGCACCCGCATAAAAGACGACGGGTGTGGAGAGCAGCCAGAGAACCCACGACAGGACCTGCACCCCATCGGCCCCCAGATCCTGGAAGAAGCCGAGGTAGAGCGCCCAAGAGATCATCATGACGTTGGCCGTGAGTATGGCGGCCACCCCCAGTCTCACCTGGAGGGATCTCCTCTCGCGAGCGCTCTCGGATTCATCCGCGGCCTGAAGTGCCGTATACCCCAGTCTCGAGACGCGCTCCAGGATACGCTCCGGGCTGGTGCGCTGCGGCAGGTATTCGACGTGGGCCTGGTCTGAGAGAAAAAAAACCCTGGCGTCCAAAACGCCCTGAGTGGTGCGGAGGATGGATTCGACGAGCAGCGCACAGGTTGTGCACCACATGCCTCCAACATGAAAAACAAGCTCTTCACCCGACTCCGGTTTTTCCGCATGCGGGTTGACGACGGCCGCGCGAACCCCGGCCTCTCCCGGGGGCTCGGGAATGATGCCCGCTTCGATGCAGGCACGATACAGATCCGTGTCACGGTAATCGACCGGTGGTCCCTCGGGGCGATGAAACAGAATATCGAAGACCATCTGACATCCGGGACAGCAAAAGTGGAGCGTCTGGCCGTCAGCCAGGACCTCGATGCGAGATCGACCCACGGATGCACCGCAAAGGGCGCAGTCGGGTGTTGCCGGATGGGTGGAGCCCGCAGTCTTCGCCCTTGAAATCTGTTTGCCCACCATGATTTCACTCAATGACAGCCGTTCCTTTCAGGATCAAATAGACTCCTATCCCGATGAGGATCAGCCCGGGCAGACGATCTCCCAGCTTCCGGTACCATCTCACCAGGGTGGCGGCCGAAAACCCTGCGAGGAACAGCGCGGGAATGGTTCCCGCCCCGAAGGCCACCATCATGAGACTGCCCTCCAGCGGACTTCCGGCGGCAGCCGCCGTCACCACCATGGACCACGACAGGCAGCAGGGGAGCAGTCCGGTGGCGAGCCCCAGGATCAGCATGGCCCCCGGATGGCGGGGTGAAGCAAGGGCGGGGATTCGATGGAAAAGCCCCAGCAGAGGATTCGCGAAAATCGAGGACCAGGAGGCGGGTACGGGGACGATTCGCATCAAGGCCAGGCCGAAGAGAATGAGGATGATGCCGTAGGCGCACGTCAGCAGGGATTGCATGTCGGTGGAGGTGAGAAACGTCCTCGCCGATTGTGTGAAGAGTGCTGCGAGACCGCCCAGCAACCCGTAGGTCAGAAGCCTGCCGGCATGGAAGGCGGCCTGCAGCCAAACGGTCCGCAGGGGAGGGTGGCACTGGAGGTTGCCGGTCGCACTCGATGCGACTCCCGTTCGCAGTGAGGTGGCCACGACAATGGGCCCGCACATCCCCAGGCAATGGGCACTGCCCAGAAACCCCACCATCAACGGAAACCAGAGCGGAGTCATGGGTGACACCCAAAATGGGCCAGGTCCACCTGCAAAGGGGAGAAAGCTGCGTAGAACGCCTCGACGAACCCATTCCGAGGCAGCGCATGTGCGGGATCTTTTTGCAGAATCATGGGATCGGGGATCGCACCCCTCGGGCCTCCTGAAGCCAACGGCGGCTGCCGCAGTCAGGGCATCAGGTAGAACCCGAGGGTCTTGCGAGTGTGCTCATCAGGGTTCACGAATTCGATGCCGATGTCGGACTCACCGATGCTCTTGACGACAGCGCCGGTTCGAATTTTCGACTTGTTCTCGTCGTCGAGACGGAAATCGACCGTGAGCAGATCTCCCACCTTGAAAACAGCTCTCCCGACGGGCTCGAGTCGCATCCCTCCCATGGAAAGGTCGTGGACCACCATATGCCCGAACTCCTCTCCGCCTTCACCCTTTCTCAGGAAATGGCCTTCCAGAGAGGTGTCTTTGCGGTATTTTGAACGCGTTTCGAACACGACCTTGAAGCTGTTCCCGCAGTTCTTGCATCGAATCTGGGCTGTCTTTCCTCTGATATCCGACGGGTCGGCGCTGATCGTCTTGGTCTGACCACATTTCTGACAAACTATCAGGGCCCCTGATTTGCCGGATATGAATACTTTCTGGCTACTCATCCACTGGTGCTCCCATGATTTTTGTGGGCGGGATCTAACGCTACAACGAGAAATCAAACCACCTGCTATTCCGGCGTAGGGTGGGCGAGGGTTCTATCTTGCCCACCGTGGTCGTGAAACCGAATTTTTCGGTGGGCAACGCTTCCGCTTTGGCCCACCCTGCAGAAAGACTTCGTTGTCATGCTAAATGCCCTCAACCCCTTGGCGTCTTTTCCGCACGACGCTCACGAGCTCATGAATTATCGCGCTTTCTGAGGAGATTAAACCATAATCCCTCTCTGCGGTAGAGGTTTTTGTGAGTCGCCCTTGGTGGACATTCGCATTTCCTGGCGTTAATGTGGAGCAGTTGTCACCAGAATGGAGCGTTGAGCTCGCTTTGAACGAGCGCAATCTCTCATATACCTGATTTTGCGAACCGCTCATCGGCTGTCGGCCCGAAATCGGAGGTTCGGGATGCATGTTTTCAGACGGATGATCTGTGCAGGGTGCCTGATTGGCTTCCTGTGCACCTGGCCTGGGGCTGTGCGGGCATTGACCCTGGAGGAGGCCATGGAGCAGGCGGAAGGCAGTCTGCCGGCTCTCAAGGCAGCGGATGGCCGAGTGGGCTCCAGGGAGGCTCTCTACAAGGCATCCCTTTCCCCCTACCTTCCCACGCTGGATGTCGCCACCATTCAGGAAAAGCGAAAGCAGAATTCCCTGAGCTTTGACCAGAGCACCTATGACATCACCATGGCCTACACCCTTTACGACGGAGGGCGTCGGAGGGCCGATCGAAACATCGCCCGCCTGAGCAGGGACTCCGAAAAGGAGGAGCGAGCCCGCACGCTGCTCGACCTCCAGTTCGATGTGAAGTCCGCATTCTTCAGCACCATCGCCAGACGCGATATTCTGCAGCATCGGAAGGTGCAGGTGGAGGACTCCAGGAAAGACTACGAGGTGGCTCAGGGCCGCAATGAACTGGGTGTGGCGAAGCTTTCAGACGTTTTGCAGTCCTCGGTGAGATTCGAGCAGTCCAAGTTCAACCTGGTTCAGGGCGAGGGCGAGCTGCAGAAGTCCCTGGCCGAGCTCAATTCGCTCCTGGGAAGATCGCTCGAGACGGAATACGACCTGGCGGGTGATCTCGAATCCCGGGTGAGCATGCCGGACCCCGACAGGCTCGGCAGGGCGGTGCTGGAGCGCCCGGAAATCAGGCAGAGTGAGTATGCCGTCGACGTGGCCAGGAACAACAAAACGCGACAGCTCAGCGAATACCTTCCCATCGTCACGGCCAGCGCATCCTACAACAAATTGGAAGCCAATCGGCTGATCAGCTCGCTGGAGGACAAATCCATCGGCATCACGGCCACCTGGAATATCTTCGAGCTGGGCAAATTTTACAGGACGAAGGCGGCTGGATTCGACGTCCAGGTCACCAGGGAGAATCTCGAGGAAACCATCCGCCAACTCATCCTGGAGCTCCGGGTGGCCTATGAAGACTTCGTCACCGCCTCCCGAAACGTTCTGGTGGCCGAGGAGCAGCTCAAACAGGCCGAGCACAACTATGCCCAGACCTTCGGAGAATACAAGATCGGGAAGTCGGACATCATCGCTTTGGTGGCTTCCGGGATCGCTTTGTCCAACGCGCGGGAGCAGCACACGGTTACCAAGCTGAACCTCGTTCTGGCCAAGACCCTGATCGAACGGGCTACGGGCATGGAGCGTATCGAGTTGCTGGAATGAGGGTTTCTGGTTTCTGGGGTTTTCCCTCCATGGAGGTTGTTGTGTGAAGAAAGTCCTGGTGTTTCTGATTCTGGGTGCCCTCGTTCTGGGTGGCGGCTTCTATGCCTACAGGAAAGCGTTCAAGGCGCCGTCGTTCCAGGTGCTGGAATCCGCCAGGGTGGAGCGCGGGAGCATAAGGGGCGTACTGGTGGAGACGGGTATTCTGAAGCCGCAGGTGGGGGCGGTGGTCAAAATCGGGGCGCGGATCACGGGAACCGTCGTGTCCATGAAGGTCAAGATCGGCGACAAGGTCAAGGCGGGACAGCTCATTGCCCTCATCGACGACCGGGAGCTGCGGAGGAACATCGAGCGACAGAAAGCGGCTTTGGAGAATGCGCGCTGGACCATGGAGCAGGTGGAGCTGACCTTTCCACAGCGGATCAAGGAGGCGGAAGCCAACTACCGATACGCCAAAGTGAGCTACGACCGGGAACAGAAGCTGATGGAGCGGGAATTTACCACCGGCGACGCCCTCGATCGAGCCCGCAGCCAGTACCAGGCGCTGGAAGCCAATGTGAAGCGGTTGCAGGAGGAGTACAAGACTCAGCTCGAGATTTCCAGGGCTCGCGTGGAGGAGCTCGAAGCACAGCTCAAGCAGCTGGAGGTGAGTCTCTCCTATACGCGGATCGATGCCCCTATTGACGGAGTGGTCTCGGATGTGACGATCCAGGAGGGCGAGACCATCGTCACGGGACTCCAGGTGGCGAACCTGGTGACCATCCTCGATCCCACGCGCCTGGAAATGTGGATCTACGTGGATGAAACCAACATCGGGAGGGTTGAGGCCGGCCAGGCGGTGGAGTTCTACGTGGACACCTATCCCGACAAGGTATTCAAGGGAACGATTCAGCGTGTCCACCCGCAGCCCATCAGCAAGGACAATATCGTGTACTACCTGGCCATCGTGCAGGTGACTGCGGAGGATGCCGAAGTCCTCAAGCCGGAGATGACCACGCACGTCCGGGTCATCCATGAACAGAAGGACAGTGTTCTCACCGCTCCCAATGCGGCCCTCAAATTCGAGGAAGGCAAACAGGTGGCCTACGTCGTCATCGGGGAGCACAAGGTTGAGAAGGCAGTCGTCCAGAGCGGCGTGCGGGGTGAGGACCGAACGGAGATCATCTCGGGCGTGAAGGAAGGGGACGAGGTGGCCACAAAGATCATCTTGCCCGTCGAAAACAAGCCATAGACGGAGGTTTCATCGGAATGCCATGTCACTGTGCCTTTTGGAGGACATCAAGAAGACTTATTTTCTAGGGGAACAGGAAGTGGAGGTGCTCAGGGGAGTCGACCTTGAGATCCCGGACGGTGAGTTCGCGGCCATCATGGGGCCGTCCGGTTCCGGCAAGACAACGCTCATGAACATCATCGGATGCCTCGACGTTCCCACTTCCGGAAGGTATGTCCTGGCAGGAAAAGACGTGACGCAGCTCTCTGACGACGAGCTCTCGACCTACCGAAACGAGCACATTGGTTTTGTGTTCCAGAGCTTCTTTCTGCTGCCCTATGCGACGGTGCTCGAAAACGTTTTGCTGCCGACCCTCTACGTGGACCGGTCCAAATGGGGCGATACGCAGAAACGGGCGATGGAGATCCTGAGCATGGTGGGACTCAAGGAGCGGGCCAAATTCAAGCCGGGCCAGCTGTCGGGCGGCCAGCAGCAGCGAGTGGCCCTGGCCAGGGCGCTCGTCAACGATCCCGAGCTCGTTCTGGCCGATGAGCCGACGGGACAGCTGGACAGCAACACCGCAGCGGAGATCATGGCGCTTCTCTCGGCCATGAACGCCCGCGGCAAGACCGTCGTGCTCATCACGCACGACCAGGCCATTGCCGCTCACGCGAGCCGGATCATCAACATCAAGGACGGTCTCATCGTCTGAACGGAATGGCGGGAGAGGGCATGAGCCGATCCTTGAATGTTTTGAGCCAGTCTCTTCAAGCCGTGAAGGCCTTCAAGCTCCGGACCTCCTTCTGCCTGATCAGTGTCGCTCTCGGGATCGCATCCATCACCATCATCGTGGCGGCGACCGAAGGGGCCTACAAGAAGGCCTTCGACATCGTCGCCCTGTTCGGCCCGGATTCGGTGCTGGTGATCGGCGGAAGCGAAGAGGCGCGAGCCATCGGCGAGAGGGAGAAGACTCTCACCCTGGCCGACGTGGAAGCCGTGGAGGAGTCCTTCCCCCATGCGTACCTGGTGCTGCCCATGACTGCGGCGGCCAACATCAACGTTTCCTACAGGCAGAACAAGCACCAGACCTTTGTCGTGGGATCCACGGCCGACTACAGCCGCGGGTGGACCTGGCCCGTGGTGCAGGGCTCCGACCTGACGGAGGAGGACGTTCGTGGGGGGCGAAATGTGGCGCTTCTGGGCGTGCAGGTGGTCAGGAATCTGTTCGGGGATGGGGAGCCCATCGGGAAATACATCATCGTCAAAGGAATTCCGGTGCAGGTGGTCGGGGTCCTGACGGAGCGTGGAACGACGCCGACGGGCGCCAACATGGACGATCGCGTGGTCATGCCCATCACGACGGTGATGCGCAAGCTTCTGAACGAGCGAAAATATGTATCGGTCTTCCGAGTCCGATTCACCGACCAGGCGAGACTGGCCCATCACCAGGAGGAGCTTCGGTTGTTCCTGAGGCAGAGGCACAACCTGCCCGACGGCGAGCCGGACGATTTCAGAGTCATCTCTCCCAAGGAGATCATTCTTTTTCTGGTGGCGCTCACGGGGTCCCTCGTGCTGTTCCTGGGGCTGGTGGGATTCATTTCGCTGCTGGTGGCCGGGTTCGTTCTGGCCAACCTGTTCCTGCTTTCGGTGAAGGAGCGGACCAAGGAGATCGGGATCCGGAGAGCGGTGGGCGCCACGCGGGGGGATATCCGTTTGCAGTTTCTGGGAGAAGCGGTGGTCATCACGACCCTGGGAGGTCTCGCGGGCTTCATCATCGGCATTCTGGGCTCCAAGGTTCTCACATTCGTCGCTGAATTCCCGATCCATTTCTCATGGAAAGCCTTCGCTGCGGGGTTGGTGCTCTCCTGGCTGGTGGGGATCGGCTTCGGCCTCAAGCCGGCGGCCACAGCGTCGAACCTCAACCCCATCGAGGCCATTCGCGGATGAGACGGATAGTCATCAATCTCAGGATCGCCATTCGCTCGCTTTACAGCTTCAAGCTCAGAACCGCCCTGGCGGTGCTGGGGGTCTTTCTCGGTACGTTCTCCCTCGTTGTGGTGACGAACCTTTCGAGCTCGCTGGAGAGGAAGACCGAAGAGGAGGTGGCACGGCTGGGAAAGAATGTCCTGGTGGTGAAGAGCGGCACGATCCTGAGGCATGGGGGACGTACCCGATTGCTGAGTGAGGCCACGACCCTCACCCGGGAGGATGCCACGGCCATTCTCAACGAAACCACCATGGTCGCTGCTGTATCCCCCTCAAGCCACAAGAGCTATCCCCTCCGTTATGGACACGTGAAGCTCAACGGAATCCTCGTTACCGGTGTGACCTCCAACTACGCGGAGATCAGGAACTTCCGTGTCAAGGACGGCAGGTTTTTTAGCGATGAGGAGGACGAACGACTGGAGCGGGTGGTGGTGCTCGGGAAGAAAGTGTCGGACAAGCTCTTTGGCGAGGAGAGCCCCATGGGCCGGAATATTCTGGTTTTTCGGGTGCCTTGCCGGGTTATCGGAGTCATGGAGGAAAAGGGTGTCGATGCATCCAACGTGGACCAGGATAACCAGGTTTTTGTCCCGCTCAACACCTTTCTGCGCCGGTTGGTCAACCAGGACTACATCAACACCGTTTACGTGCAGACGGTGGGCGACCAGGTGATGACTCAATCCCGGCAGCAGATCGAGGAGCTTCTCCGGAAGCGGCACAAGATCCGCCGGGGACAGAAGGACGATTTTGCGGTCATCGACAGCAAGGACGTGATGGCTCTCAAGTCCCAGGCCATCTCCATGATCAGTGTGCTCGGCAGGATCGCTGCGGGCATTTCGTTCATCATCGGAGCCCTGGGAATCCTGTCCATCATGATACTGATCGTGAGCGAGCGCCGCATGGAGATCGGCATCCGCCGGGCCGTCGGCTCCAGGAAACGGGACATCGTGCTTCAATTCCTTCTGGAATCTTCCTTCATTTCTTTTCTGGGCGGGGCTGCCGGGGTCCTCTTCGGCTTCCTGGTGAGCATCCTGATTTCCAGGCTTTCGGGTCTGCCTTTCGCCATGGCGCCTCTGGGGCTCGAGATATCCTTCGTGGCGTCCGTGGTGGTGGGGATACTGGCCGGCATCTATCCGTCCCGGCGTGCGACGGCGATCCAGCCGGTTGACGTGATTCGGAGCTGATCGGTTTTCGTGATCAGAGGATCGAGGCGGTCTGATTCCTGGGGGGAGTTGCTCTCGTATTTCATTGGGATCATTGAGAAATTAAGATCGGTCGATCACCTGGTCGTTATGGGTCCTTCTGTTGACTTCAAATAGGCCTTGTGCTAAGAGACGGCGGGACTCGAGGCGGGAAACTTGGGGCGACGAAACCTCATTTTTGTTGAAAGACGGTCGTTTTGGAGCAGGAATTCATCGTAGCGAACCAGCTGGGAATCCATGCCCGGGTGGCTGCGCAGATCGTGAAAATCGCAATCCAATATGATGCCGAAGTTCGCATCTCCAAGAGCGGCAACACGGTGAACGGAAAGAGCCTTTTGGATTTGCTGACCTTGGTGTGCCCCAAGGGCAGCAAGGTGTTGGTATCAGCCCGTGGTCCGGATGCGGCAGAGGCGTTGGCGGCCTTGGCCGCGCTTTTTCAGACCAAATTCGGAGAAAGCTGAGCATCTTTTGGGCGTCTCCGGGGCTGATGATGCCCCAATGACGATGATCGGGGATCCAGCTGATCCTGCCGCCGTTCCGCCCCCCTCAACTCCAGCCGGACTGTTTTTGATCAGCACTGAACGTTCAGCCCTCGATCGGTTGAAATGCCCCTTTCGATCCTCCTTCCGTCGATTGCTTGGCACTTTGGATACTGACTGATGGATCGTGACGCGAGAATCATTCAAGGCATCGGGGTTTCCCCGGGCATTGCCATTGGCAAGGCCCACATCCTGGAGCGCGGCAGGGTAGCCGTTCCCTATCATGTGCTGATGGGCGAGGGGGCGGTGGAGGAGGAGTGCGCCCGGTTCGAGGCAGCCATCGGCAAGGCGGAAAGAGAACTGGAGGAAATCAAGGAGAAGCTGCGGCCGGATCTCAAAGAGCACGCTCACGTCATCGAAGTTCACCAGATGATCCTCCGCGACCGGCTGATCTACGATGAGACCCTGAGATTCATCGGGGAAGAGCGGCTCAACGCCCAGTGGGCGCTGGTGCGTTCGCTTCGCAAAGCGCATGATTTGTTCGGAGCACTGAAGGACGAATATATCCGAAGCCGGGTTGCCGATGTCGACGCCGTGGGGGAACAGGTCCTTCGAAACCTTTCGGGGCACAACGACGACTGGCTCGATGGAATACGCGAACGGGTCATCGTGGTCGCCCATGATCTCTCTCCTGCCGATGTCGGCCAGTTGCGGCTGGAGCGCACCCTGGGGTTGGTCACCGACATGGGGGGGCGCACATCCCACACGTCGATCATCGCCCGCTCGCTGAATATCCCGGCGGTGGTCGGAGCCGAGCGCGCAACCGAGCGCATCTCCATGGGGAGCGTGATCATCATCGATGGGGCTGCGGGCAAGCTCATCACGAACCCGACCGAGAAGGAGATCAGCTACTACTACGAACGCCAGGACGAGATCGAGACCTACGTCAAGGAGATCAACCGCAAGGCGCATCTGCCGGCCGAGACCCGGGATGGCTATCACGTGGGGGTTGAAGCCAACATCGAGGTCCTGGAAGAGGTGGTGGCGGCCAAGGACAATGGCGCCGAAGGGGTGGGACTTTACCGTACCGAGTTTTTCTTCATGAACCGCAAGGAGCTGCCGGACGAAGAAACCCTCTATCATGAATACCGGGAGCTGGCGGAGCTCATGGCTCCGCAGCCGGTGACCATGCGGACGCTGGACCTGGGGGCTGATAAGCTGGCCAGCTGGTATCCCCGCCTCGAAGAGGCCAACCCGGCCCTGGGGCTGCGTTCCATCCGACTGTGCCTGCGTTACATCGAGCTGTTCCGATCGCAGCTGCGCGCCATATTGCGGGCCAGCGCCTCCGCCCGGAACATCCGTCTCATGTTTCCCCTGGTGTCGGGGATTGCCGAGCTGATGGAGGCCAAGCGCATTCTGAAGGAGGTGCGGGAGGATCTGACGGCCAGGCGGGTTCCCTTCGACGAGGCGATGCGTGTGGGAGTGATGATCGAAGTCCCTTCGGCGGTGGCCATAGCCGACCTGATGGCGCGTGAGGTATCGTTTTTCAGCATCGGGACCAACGATCTCATTCAGTACAGCCTGGCCATCGACCGCGGGAACGAGCACGTGGCGTACCTTTATGAACCTCTGCATCCCGGGGTGCTGCGGTTCATCAAGCATACGGTGGATGCCGGGCACAAGGCGGGGATAGAGGTGAGCATCTGCGGAGAGATGGCAGCTGAGCCCGTTTACACTCCCGTCCTGCTGGGGCTGGAATTCGACAAGCTGAGCATGAACCCCCAGGCGGTTCCCAGGGTGAAGAATCTGATCAGCCGGTCGTTCATGAAAGATTGTCGAAGATTCGTCAAGAAGGCCCTTCAGATCAGTACGGCGGAAGAGATCGGCGACCATCTCCACGATATGATGATGAAGAAGTTTCCTGAAGAGTTTCAGATATTCGATCCGAGCGCGCTCGTGGCTCGGCCGGCCCTGCCCCGGGCCAAGCGGGATCTTTGATGGTGGGGGTCAAGGGTTCGAACATGCAAAAGAAGGCAACCAAGAGCTCCGCCCAGGATGGCAAACGCCTCGTCTGTCAGAACAAGAAAGCTTACCACGATTATGAGATCCTGGAGACTTTCGAGGCGGGGATGGTCCTCCTGGGGACCGAGGTGAAGTCGCTGCGGGATGGACGGGCCAATCTGAAGGACAGCTATGCCAAAGTCAGGAAAGGCGAGGTGTTCCTCTACGGCCTCCACATCAGTCCCTACACCCACGCCACCTACGACAACCACGATCCCGAGCGCGTGCGCAAACTGCTGCTCCACAATTTCGAGATCAAGAGGATACTCGGCAAGACCCAGGAGAAGGGGTTCGCGCTCATCCCCCTCAAAATCTACTTCTCCAAGGGCCTGGCCAAGGTGGAGCTGGCCCTGGCGCGCGGCAAGAAGGACTACGACAAGCGGGAGAGCATCAAGCGGAAAGAGGAAAACCGTGAGATGGAGCGCATGCGCAAGCAGCGCAAGTTCGACTGAGTCGGCGAGTGCGTGCCGAATCCCTCACGGAGGAGTGCTCCTTTGTTGGACCTGATTCAGAAAAGAAGGCAGCTCCTCGAGATCTATGCTGCGTACGAGGCGGAAAGCGAGCCCTGTCGATCGGGAGCTGCCTGCGAGCCGGGATGTGCCGATTGCTGCACCAATGTGGGCGACGTGGACATGACGACGCTCGAAGGGCTGTTCCTTCAGGATGCCGTTCGGTGCCTGCCCCCGTCGCTCCAGAAGGATCTGAGGCGGCTCATCAAAGAGAACCGAAAGGTGAAGGGCCGGTCGCGATTCGCGCGTTGTGCTTTTCTGCTTTCAGACAACCTGTGTGCGGTCTACACGGCCAGGCCCTTCAGCTGCCGGCGGCTTTACTCCATGAAGCGCTGCGGTGAAACGGGTCCAACGGTACACCGCCGATTGTGGATGCTTGCCGAGAGTTATGTCGATTCGCTGCGAGAGCTGGACGGCACGGGGTGCTCCGGGCACATGTCCTACGTTTTGTCGCTGTTGAACGACGCTCGATTCCTCAAGTCCTACCTCGAGGGCGGTTTTGCACCCGACCAGGTGCGGGGCCTCATCCATGACCATGGGTTGACCGTCAACCGCTACGCATCGAAGTCGAAACCCCTCCGACAGAACCTGCTGTGAAGAGTTTCCAGTTAACAGTCTACAGTTACGGGTTTCTGGTTGAAAACCAGCTCGAGCACGGGCCTTATGATGGTTTATGTTGGCCCGGCAAGGCCATGAGGACCTGCCGCCGTGAAGATGAAATCGTTGCTGCTCCGTCGAGTGGACGACCTGGAGCTGTGTGAGAGTCCCCTTCCTCTGCTCGACGAGGGTGAGGTTCTCCTCAGGACCACTCATTGCGCCCTGTGCCGGACCGACGCCAAGATGTGGAGGCAGGGGCACCGCGATCTCAGCCTCCCGCGAATCCTCGGGCACGAGGTGTGCGGGGTTCTCCCCGGCACTCAGGAGAGGTTTGTCGTTTGGCCCGGGGCTTCCTGTGGTCGGTGTGATGCCTGTAGAGCCGGGAGGGAGAACCTCTGCGAGCTCATGCGCATCATGGGGTTCCACCGGGAAGGCGGACTGGCCGAGTACGTTGCGGTTCCCAGGAGCAGCCTCATTCCCGTGCCGGCCACCCTCGAAGGGCGTCTCGCTGCCCTGACGGAGCCTCTCGCCTGTGCGCTCAACGCCCTGGATCGCGTTGCGCTGGCCCCGCGCGAGCGGGTTCTGATACTGGGCGGAGGCCCCGTCGGGTTGCTCATGGCCCTCGCGGTGCTCGCCACCCAGGCGCGTCCCAGGATCGTCGACCCCGACCGCTCGAAACTGGAAAAGAGCCGGATGTTTCGCCTCAAGAGCGGCATCGAAGCCTCTGACTCCCCGGGCGGCGGGGCTTGGGATGTAGTGGTGAACGCCGCGCCTTCTCTTTCCACGTTCATCGAAGGGCTGCCCCGCATCCGGAGCGGGGGGCGGTTTGGCCTCTTCAGCGCTTTTTCCGGGTCGGAAACGGTCCCGGTTTCCGTCCTGAACGAGCTTCACTACAGGGAAATCCAGGTTTCTGGGGCCTACGGGTGCACGCGGGAGCAGATGCAGAGGGCTCTGCTCGTGATCGACACGCATCGGGAGTGTGTCGAATGGCTCATCGAGGAAAGCATCACCCTTGAACGGGTGCCGGATGCGCTTTCGGCGATTCTGGCCGGACGCGTCCTCAAGGTTGTGGTGGATTTTGAAAAGCCGGCCTGACGAAAAATCCGGTCAGGTTTGCATCTTGAAACGGTGGGGAGGAGACAAGTGGCAGACGAGATGCCGTTGCGCGAGTTCGGCCGATTGATCTGTGCGGTGGCCGCCGGTAAACCGATGACCCGCGAGGAGTCGTGCGAGGCGTATCGCCAGGTGATTTTGAATGAGCAGCCCGAATTGCAGCAGGGGGCCTTTCTCATGGCCCACATCGCCAGGGGGCCCACGACGGAGGAGCTCTCGGGCGCCTGGGACGCACTCGATCGCTACGACACCGCCAAGATACGGGCCGGGCTCCAGGGCACGGTCTGCGACATCGTGGGCACGGGCTCGGATCCCCTGAAAACGGTCAACTGCTCGACGCCTGCATCACTCATTGCGGCTGGATGCGGACTGCCCGTAGCCAAGAAGGGGGCGAGGCTCGTGACCGGGGTCTCGGGGGCCTCGGATATTTTTGAAGTATTCGGAGTGGATCTCGGATCACCTCTTTCCCGGGCCGAAGCCTGCCTCCGGAAGCATGGCTTCTGCTATCTTCCGGGCGAAGCCTTCCTCCAATCCGGTTGGGCCCGCCTGATTCAATCCATGCGCTTCACGTCGGCTTTCAACATCATCGGGCCGCTCACCCGCCCCTGCGAGGAAACCAGCCGCATTGTCATCGGTGCGTACTCGCCCCAGGTGTGCGACCAGCTCATTGCCGTGCTGAGGGAGATCGGGATGCAGGGGGCTCTGGCTCCGTACGGAATGGCTGACGGAATGAGCCGGGAGCTGGGGATGGACGAATACTCCCTGGCCGGTCCCACGCGAGTGACGGAGCTTCGAGACGGCAATGTCGAGACGTACGAAGTGGCGCCGGAGGACTTCGGGGTGAAGCGTGCGACCTTTGAGCAGATTGCCAGCCGTGGCACGGCGAAGGAAAATGCGGAGGCGATCATGGAGGTGCTTCGCGGGCGGTATGACACTCCCCTGGCCGATTTTTTCTGCATCAACGCCGCCGCGGCCCTTCACATTTCGGACTATGCACGGGACCTGGCCCACGGAGTCGACATGGCCCGGTCGGCCCTGGCTTCGGGCAAGGCCCTGAAGAAGCTGGATCAGCTGCTGGAGGTTCAGGGGAAGTCGGCCTCCTGATGGTTCTTTTATACTCGTTGAGGTTGAAATGTTGCGTTCGTACTTCGATACCTCAGCACGAACGCAGTTTCGTTTCCCGTTCACCCTGAGGTATCGAAGCCTGTCCTGAGGTATCGAAGGGGGCGAACGGGAAACGAAACTTCTGATCCTTAACGAGTATAGCTCGTGCAGAGACGCAGATGCGCAGAGAGACCATTCGAAAGCACGCGGGCGGGTGAGCGGGGAGTGGTTGCTGTTCCATGGAGCGGAACGTGATGGGGCGAATGAGAATCTATCCGGTCTTTCTTCCCCAGTGGGGTTGTCCGCATCAGTGCGTGTACTGCAACCAGAGGGCGAGCACGTCAGGGGGGGGCGGCCATGTGGAGCGCGAGGAAGGTCTTGCATCGATTCGGAGCTCGATCGTGGGGCTGGCGTCTGAAGCGAGGCGGCAGGAAGTCCCCGGGGAGCTGGCCTTCTACGGGGGGACTTTCACGGCCTTGCCCTGGTGCTGGCTCGAGGCGATTCTGGGTGGGGCTCTCCCTTTCGTCGAGGAAGGTCTTTTTTCGGGCATTCGGTTCTCCACACGGCCCGACGCCATGTCTTCGGAAATTTGCGACAGGCTGGCAGGCTATCCCATTCGAACGGTGGAGCTCGGGGTGCAGAGCCTGTCGGACGATGTGCTGCGGCGGAGTCGACGGGGTTATACTGCAGAGACCGTGGGTGTTGCGACTCGCCTGGTGCGCGAGAGAGGATGGAGCCTCGGGCAGCAGCTCATGCCGGGACTGCCGGGGGACACCCGCGAACGTTTCCTCGAGTCCGTGAGCGGGGTCATGGCTCTTGCGCCGGACTTTGTGCGCATCTATCCGACGGTGGTCCTCAGGAATACTGCCCTGGCCCGGTGGCTGGCCAGCGGCGATTATCGGCCCCTGACTCTGGAGGAAGCCGTCGAGTGGTCCGCTGAGGCCTATGACTGGTTTTTCGGAGCGGGAATTCCCGTCATCCGAATGGGACTGCACCCGGACCCGGAGCTCGTGAAGCCGGGAGTGATCATTGGGGGGCCCTTCCACCCGGCCTTCGGATACCTGGTGAAGGTGCGGTGGTGGCGCAACCGCGTGGACGCCTGGTGCATCGACCGGAGTCGGACCTGCCGGGGGGAGCGCATGACTCTGCGGGTCGCCAGGAGGATCGTGAGTGAAGTTCTGGGGCCGGCCCGTGAAAATGTCTCTCACTGGCGGGACCTCTGGGGGTTCCACAGCATCGTCATTGAACTGATGGCCAACTGGTCTCCTGGCCGGTTAGAGATATGTGCAGAAAGTGGAAAAGAGAGCGGGGTTCCGTGCGGAACTTCGAACGACACCGACGAGGTGGAAGCCCATGAAAGCCGATGAAACGCAAAAGCCTATCAAATCCGGGTATGTGGCCCTGATTGGGGCCCCCAATGTGGGGAAGTCCACCCTCCTCAATCAGCTCCTCAAAGAGAAGGTCTCCATCACGGCTTCCAAGCCACAGACCACGCGCAATCGGATCGTGGGCATCCTGAACCGGCCCGAGTGCCAGGTCATCCTGGTCGACACGCCGGGGATCCACAGGGCGCGCGACGCCTTCAACAAGATGATGGTCGATGTGGCCTTGGGGACGCTGGGAGAGGTCGACGTCATCTGTATGATCGTTGATGCGACATCATCCCAGAGGGAGATCGATGAACTGATCCACGAGAGGCTCTCCCATGTCGGGACGCCCGTCATCCTCGCTTTGAACAAAGTGGACCTGGTTCGCAACAAGGGCGACCTGCTGCCGATGCTGCAGGAGTTGGGCGAAAAGTGGGCTTCCCACGCCATCATCCCCATCTCAGCCCTGACGGGAGACGGGGTCAACCTGCTGCTGGACGAGCTGCTGGAGCTGCTTCCCGAAGGACCGCGATACTATCCCGAGGATTATCTGACGGACCAGCCCGAACGGTTCCTGGTGGCCGAGCTCATTCGCGAGAAGATCTTTCACCTGGTGCACCAGGAAATCCCCTACGCTGTGGCGGTCACCATTGACGGATTCGCCGAGGATGAGGACCGTCGCCGCATCGAGATCGAAGCCACGATCCACGTGGAGCGTGACTCCCAAAAAGGGATCATCATCGGGAAGCAAGGCCAGATGCTGAAGGAGATCGGAAAACAGGCCCGCATGGATATCGAAGCCCTGCTGGGATGCCATATTTTTCTGGGCCTTTTCGTCCGGGTGCAGAAAAACTGGCGCAAGGATCCCCGGGCCCGGGAGGATTTCGGCTACCGGCCGCAGCGCTGAGCGGAGAAGGGACGAAAGGGACAGCAGGGACCAAAGGGACTTGAGGGACAACAGTGACGAAAGTGACGAAAGTGACGAAAGTGACGAAAGTGACGAAAAGGACACCGGAGGTCAAAGAAGCAATGGAGATGCTCTGGGGAGTGCCTGCAAATGGGGCGTGTCTCCGTTGTCCCTTGCGTCCCTTTGGTCCCTTAAGTCCCTTGCATTAAAGGTTTCCCCATGGCTCAAGGTTTCATTCCCCCTCATGGCGGTTATCGCAAGCTGCTATCCTACCAGCGGGCGGAGATTGTCTATGATGCCACAGAAGTGCCATGAAATCCGACGTCGTCATCATCGGAGCGGGGGCGTCGGGGCTGATGTGTGCCATGGAGGCGGGGCGCCGGGGGAGATCGGTGCTGGTCCTGGATCACTCGCCGGAGATCGGAAGAAAGGTCATCGTTTCCGGCGGAGGGCGATGCAATTTCACCAACCGGAACGTCTCCAGGGAGCATTACCTATCGGGGAATCCCCATTTTCCGGTATCGGCGTTTTCGCGCTACACGCCGGAGGATTTCGTCGCCCTCCTGGAGAGGCACGGCATAGGCTACCACGAGCGGGAGGCAGGTCAGCTCTTCTGCAACGAAAGCTCGCGGCAGATCGTGAGGATGCTGAAAGCGGAGTGCGACAGGGCTGCGGTCCAGTTCATCCTCGGGTGCAGCATCCAGGAAGTCCGCAGGATTGGAGACCAGGGAAGTGTGCGGTTCACCGTGGACAGTGACCAGGGCGTGTTTGACTGCCGGTCGCTGGTCATCGCCACGGGGGGATTGTCCTGGCCGGGGCTTGGAGCCACCAACTTCGGCCATGCATTGGCAAAGAAGCTCGGAATCCGGGTCACCCCTCTCCGACCGGCCCTGACTCCTGTCAGATTCAGCCGTCAGGATGCCGAGCGGTTCTCGGCACTGAGCGGCATCTCCATCCAGACTGCGGTCAGAAGCGGAGGAGCCCAATTCACGGGGGATGTGCTCTTCACCCACAGGGGGCTCAGCGGCCCGGCAATTCTCCAGCTCTCCTCCTACTGGGATGGGGAATCGGCCATCGAGATGGATCTGGCGCCGAAGCTCGACCTGGTTTCGTGGTTTTCAGCAAAGCGTGGCAGTCGGATGCACCTGGCAAACCTTCTGGGCCAGTTTCTCCCCGACCGTCTGGCAAGGCTGTGGTGCGAGCTCCAATGTAAATCCAAGCCGCTCTGCCAGTACACGAGCAGGGAAATGGATGGCATAGTGCGCCATTTGCGCCGCTGGGAAATCCGGCCGGCCGGCACCGAAGGATTCAACAAGGCTGAGGTCACGCTGGGCGGGGTCGACACCCGCGAGCTTTCGTCCAAGACCATGGAATGCCGGAAGGTGCCGGGACTCCATTTCACGGGAGAGGTCCTGGACGTCACGGGGCAGCTGGGAGGATACAACCTCCATTGGGCATGGGCTTCGGGCCACGCCGCGGGTCAGGCTGTCTGACGGGGTGGATTGTGAAGCCCCCTTGGGATTCTGAGGGGCATCAACGGGCTACTTGCGGACCAGCTGGTCCATGGTGAGGTAGGTGCCGGCCATGCGCTGGGTGATCTCGTAGCCGTAGCCGACGGCCATGGGGTTGAATTCGGTGTCCACCAGGATGGCCTGGATGGACTGGCGCCTGACCTCTTCAGCATAAAACAGGGCCTCTTCCAGAGGGTCCCCGCCGAAACAGCTGATGTTGGGGCGCCCGTCGGAGAAGATGAGCATGACGGGGAGCGTTTCGGGGTTTTTGCGCTTTTCCTGGGTCAGCAGCCTGATCCCCAGGTCCAGGCCTGCCGCCAGGGGTGTCCTGCCCCCCACGGGCAGCCGTTCGATGCCATCCACCGCGTCGCGTATGTTCTGGCTCAGTGGCAAAATGACCTCGGCGCTGGTGTGCCGGAAGGTGATGATCCCCAGCTTGTCCCGCCGAAGATACAGGTCCTGAAAAAGCGCTTCGATGATTCCCTTGGTGATGGACATGCGATCGTTGGTGCGCATGGAGGCACTCGAGTCCACGATCATCATGAGGGAGAGCCCCGTTTTGCGCGAGCGTTTCCGCAGCCTGAGGTCGTCTGCCAGAATGCGCAGGTTCGGCCTTCCCTGCTGCTGGGATTGGCGAGGCGCGGCGGCACGGAGGGTCGCCACGATGGAGAGGTCGTCCAGGGGATCGCCGGGCCTGGGAAGGCGGCTTCCGTGAACGGTTCCGCCTCGCTGGAGATCCGGGACCGCGAATCTTCTTCCGGGATGTGTCCCCGCCATGAGCTTGTACCAGGGAATGTCGGGCCGCAGCATGCGGCTCCCGGTGCAAAGATGTGTCACCGAATCGATGGGGGATTGGTAGCTCCTGGTCTTTGAGACAGCTTTCGGCGGATTCTGATGAATCGGGGACCATTCCTCTTCAGCGCCTTCCGGACTGGAAGTCTGGCTCAGGATCTCCTGAAGCTTCTCCTGGTTGAGCTCGGCTTTCCGCAGGGGGGATTTCTTGATCCGATGGGGCAGGGTGAGACGTGCGGCCAGCTGAAGATCCTCGGCCGTCACGCGCCCCCTGCTTTCGAGGGCGGCATTGGCCCGGGCCGTCTTCATCATCACGATATCCGCCCGGTGGCCGTCCGTTTCCATGGCCATGGCCAGTTTTGCGGCCGTCTCGAGGATGGCCTCGCTGAAGGCCACCCGGGCAAGGGACGACTTGGCCTTCACCAGCCCCTCGGCCAGCTCCGCATCTTTGGAGGCCCAGGAGGCTCGGAATTCACTCGGATTCTGCTCGAAGCTCAATCGGCGCTTGATGATTTCCACGCGCTCGGGGAGGGAATGGATGCCTTCGACACTGACCGAAAGGCCGAAACGGTCCAGCAACTGCGGACGCAGATCTCCCTCTTCCGGATTCATGGTGCCGACCAGCACGAACCGGCTGGCATGGGAGAAGCTGATTCCTTCCCGCTCCACCAGGTTGATCCCCGACGCCGCAGCATCCAGAAAGAGGTCCACGATCTGATCGTTGAGCAGGTTCACTTCGTCCACGTACAGGATGCCGCGGTGCCCTTCGGCCAGCAGCCCCGGCTCGAACGCCTTCTGGCCGCTCTTGAGAGCCTTCTCGATGTCGATGGTCCCCAGCAGTCGGTCTTCGGTCGTTCCGATGGGGAGATTGACCAGGCGAATGCTGCGCTCCTTCACCTGAAGGGGCTGGTTGTTCTCACGCTTTTCACTGCAGTAAGGGCAGAACGCGCCCGGATCGTCCGGATCACACTGGAACGGGCAGCCGGCGACCACTCGTATCGTGGGCAGGAGATCGATGAGGGCGCGGACCCCGGTGGACTTGGCCGTTCCCCGCTCACCCTTGATGAGCACCCCGCCGATGGTCGGGTCGATGACGTTGAGCAGCAGGGCGCGTTTCATGAGGTCCTGGCCGACGAGGGCTGAGAAGGGAAAATGGTCGATCATGCTGTGGGTCCGAATCCTGTTATGAAAGCGGTTTCGAGCTTCGGGCTCCACAAAGTGGGTCCCGGGTCGCTGATTTTCAACTTTCTGCTGCGGGAACGGTTGGGAGAGGGGTCCCATTCCCATGCAGGGGATAAACTTACACACAACGCCACATGATAGCCAAGGGAGGTGGACAGGAAAAGCAAAATTGCCGGGCAGAGCATCGACTCGTGTCTCTTTGGTGCTTCCTCAATGACCGAAAGCCCTGACCACCCACGCCGTTGTTTTTCAGCTCGAAGCTCGAAACCTCTCAGTGAGTATTTGCCTTCCAATGAGGGATGATCATAATGGTACTGAGCTTTTCCAACAAGAGGTCCGCACAGTCAACGGCGGCTTGCCGCAACCGGAGGAGACTTCATGCATCGCACATTCACCAGGGGCAGGACCATCATGGGGCGGCTGCACAAGGGAGATGATCTGCTGCCCACCCTTCAGAGGATTTGCAGCGAACTGGGGATATCTCAGGGAAACTTGTCGGCCATCGGAGCCGTTGCGGGTGCCCGGATCGGTTACTATGATCAAACGCAGAGGAGGTATGAATTCCTTCACTTGAGCCGTCACCTGGAGATCTTATCTTTGATGGGTAATGTCTCGCTCAAGGACGGGGAAGCCTTTGTGCACGCCCATGTGGTTCTGGGGGATGAGAGCGGAGGAGCATTCGGTGGACACCTCGCAGAAGGCACTGAGGTTTTTGCCTGTGAATTCACGATCCAGGAGCTCTTGACGGAAACGCCGCTCCGCCGCGTCATGGACGACCCGACGGGTTTGTTTCTTTGGGGGGAGGTTGGCTAGGGATTTCCTGGCTTCGGACCGAAGGGGGCTTTGATGATCGAGCACTATCGTTTTGGCAGCATGACCATCGATGGGCGCCAGTATCAGAGTGATCTGAAGATCGTCGATGGAGAAGTGGTGGCCAACTGGTGGCGCCGCGAAGGGCACTGGGCCGATGTGGGAGATGTGGAAGACATCCTCGCTGCCAAGCCGGACATCCTGGTGGTGGGAATGGGGTCCCCGGGAAGATTGAACGTCGCTGAGCAGCTGCGGCAGGTCCTGGCCGATCTGAAGATCCGGCTCGTCGAGGAGCCCACGGATGAGGCCATTCACTCCTTCAACCGATTTTGGGAGGCCGGGCGCAAGGTTGCGGGGGCCTTTCATCTGACTTGTTGAGAGCGAGAGTGCATGCTGTATTTTCTGGAGACCAAGGCCACTGAGCAGCGTGCCCTGATGTGCCAGTGGGTGGATCTCTTCTACGAGCTCGGAAAGAAGACCCAGGTGGTCGTGGATTCAACCCTGGCAGCTCAGCATCTGGATCAGATGTTGTGGACGTTTTCCCAGCCCAGCTTCATCCCCCACCGCATCGTGTCTCAAGGCGACGATCCGAGCGGAGAGGAGACGGTGCTGATCAGCGTGGGCGAAGTGCACATGGCGGAATGGGAGGTGCTGCTCTGCGACAGCATGGTGCACCTCGATTTCATGACACGTTATCCCATTGCACTGCATTTCATCATCCTCGACGATCCGGACAGGCTGCACGCGAGCCGGCTCCTGTGGCAGAGTGCCAAGGATCTGCGAGTCGATCTTCAACACGTTCATTACAGCGTCAATCATCCCAGGTGCGGATGGCCTCCCCCTGCCGGGGCGGCGGCTGCGTCACGCTGACCGCATGGGGGTTCGAACGGGATCGAGGGAACGAATCCCTCCGAGGAAAGGAAGACAAAATGCCCAGAGATTGGATTCTTGAAGTTCAGCAGGGTCTTGACGCAGTCTGCACCATGCGGCTCAGGCTCCAGGGGGAATCGCTCGTAGAAGGGGACGTCGTGGCAACCTGCCGATCACTGGATGAATTTCGCGACGAGATTGCCCGAATGAAGGCTGAGCTTGACGGGGTTCTCGAGACCGCGCGGCAGAAGATGGAGACCCTCCAGAAGGAAGGCGCTGGGTCCAGGGCGGGCGATCCTGCGAAGATCTGGCAGGAGATGGAGCTCACGTCGAGCGAAAAGGATATGTTTGCCCTTTTCAACGGCTACAGTTCGTCGGACCGTCAAATCATAGCCGAATACATTCTGACCCATGTGAACATGTTCAAGGGGCGCGGTCCCTTGTTTTCCGAGCACTACGATTCAGCGACACATCTCCTCGAATGAGATGCTCATGGCGAGGTGAGTAAACCATGACGCCGGCGGGGCGGGCTCAGGCATCGGGCTCCATGAGACACACATCGGCCAGCTGACCGGTGTAGAGTCGGATTTCGTGGACGCCCTCGACCAACGAGCTCTCGACGACGTAGCCGAGTTTCTGGAATACTCCGAAGACACGCTCATTACCGGGTGTGATGTAAGCCTTCAGCATGCGAATGCATTTGCCTTTGGCGATGGAGACGAGGTGATGCAGGAGGAAGCTCGCGATGCCCTTGCGGCCGTATTCCGGCTGCACGGCAAAATCTATCTCCGCCGTCATGTCCTCTTCATCGAGCACGTACTGGGCTACGGCGACGATGCGCTCCGTTTCCAGCTCCCCGACGATCCCCAGGACGGTCATCACCTGATGATAGTCGATATGCACCATGCTCTGGACGTCATAGTGCGGGAAGACTTTCATGGTGGAAAGGAAGCGGACGTAGGATTCCTCTTTGGGAAGCGAGTAGAAGAACTCCTTGAGAGCACGCTCGTCAGTCGCCTTTGCCGGTCGGAAGAGAACGCGGGTGTCTTCCTTGACCTCCTGCACCACCTCCAGGTGTGAGGGGTAGATGGCCATGGGGCCTCCAGCGGCCACCAGCGCGCTCCGCACGTAGTTCAGCTCGTGGGCAGTCTTCAGGAGATCCTCCCTGAAATCGGGATGTGCGATCTCGATGAGGGCCAGCGTACGTTCACGGATGCTCTTCCCATGCAGTTGGGCGATGCCGTACTCGGTCACCACGTATTGCACGCCGCCTCTTGTCGTCACGACCCCGCCGCCTTCCGAGAGGGAAGGCATGATGCGCGATCGCTTGCCGTCGAGGGTGACGGAGGGGAGCACGACGATGGCCTTGCCTCCCCGGGAAAAGCGTGCTCCGCGCAGGAAGTCGATGGCGCCGCCCACGCCGCTGTAGATTTCGTAGCCCACCGAGTCGGCGCAGACCTGGCCTGAAAGGTCCACTTCGAGGGCCGAATTGATGGAAACCATTCGGTCGTTTTCGGAGATGACCAGGTAGTTGTTGGTGTATTCCACGGGATAGAAGGCCACCATGGGGTTGTTGTGGACGAAATCGTAAAGCTCCCGGGTTCCCAGGCAGAAGCTCGTCACGATCTTGCCGGGGTGGAGTGTCTTGCGCGCGTTGGTGATGACCCCCTTCTTCACCAGGTGAAGGTAGGCGTCTGTGATCATGTCGGCGTGGACGCCAAGATGCTTCTTGTCCTCCATGGCATGGAGGACGGCCGTGGGAACGCTGCCGACACCGACGCGTATGGTCGAGCCGTCTTCAACGAGCTTGGCGACGTTCCTGCCGATCTGGTCGGAAATGGCGTTGGGCGGCGAGGGCGCCACCTCGAGAATGGGCTCCTCGAATTCCACGAAGGCAGCGATGTCCCGCACGTGAACGAAGGAGTCCCCCAGAGTCCTGGGCATCCGGGGGTTGACCTGGGCGATGACGTGCTTGGCGTTTTCGGTTGCAGCCCGCACGATGTCCACCGATACCCCCAGGCTGCAGAACCCGTGTCTGTCGGGGGGGGAGACCTGAATGAGCGCCACGTCGATGGGCATGGCCCCGCTGCGGAAGAGCTCCGGCACGTCGGCCAGGTTGATGGGCGTGTAGTCCGCACGACCCTCGGCCACGGCTTCACGACTGGCGGCAGCCACAAAAAAAGACTTCAACCGGCATTTTTCAGAGAAGCTGGCTTCGGTGTACCAGGTTTTCCCGGTGCTCAGGATGTGGAGGATCTCCAGGTCCGCCAGCATGGGGATGACGCCCTCCAGCGCCCGGGTCAACTCCTGCGGCTCCCCGCAGCCGGAGCCGATGAAGACACGGTTGCCGAGCCGAATCGTCTTGAGGGCCTTGGGTCCAGTGGTCTTTCGCCCCTCGTAGATCGAGCGCCACGGACGGGGAGAGTGATCCTCGATGGGAAGGGAAACGTCTGGTGAGGGTTCTGATCTCATGCCGTGGCTCCCCCTGAATCGTTAATGTGAAACAAACCGGATGCCGGAATAATCGAAGATCTCCCCCAGCAGTCCCTCATGGCCCTCCGGGCCACACCAGTACAGGAGAGCGCAAGTTGATGACCGGTTCCGGTGGGCACGATGAACCTGTGCCCACCCTACGGTTCCTGGTGGCCCCAACAATCCTCGTAGGGTGGGCAAGTCTTCTTGTGCCCACCACAACTGCAAAGGGATCTGCGCCCGGCTGTAGTAAACGATGAAAAGACTCACGGCGCTGCTTTTCAACTTGAGACCTGAAACCTGAGACTTGAACCTTTTCAGAGCGCTTTCTCTCTCAACGGGGCGTTCGATTCTTCTGGGTCGATGGTTCTGTCTCCGGCAGCAGCAGGGCGAGCAGTCCGGCGCCCAGGATCATGGCGAGACAGAGCATCTGGCCCATGGTGAAGGTGCCCAGCAGGAGGCCGATCTGAGGATCTGGCTCGCGGACGAATTCCACCAGGAATCGAAAGATCCCGTAGAACAGGACGAAGAAGACGACCATCATCCCGTCCCGGAAACCCCTTTGACGCAAGAACCATAACAGGATAAAGAGTACCAGGCCCTCGAGCGCGGCTTCGTAGAGCTGCGAGGGATGGCGGGGCAGGGGGCCGCCGTCCGGAAAAACCATGGCCCAGGGCACATCGCTCGGGCGACCGAACAGCTCACCGTTGATGAAGTTGCCCAGGCGGCCCAGGCCCAGGCCGATGGGGGCCGTGACCGTCGCACTGTCCGCAATGGCCCAGAATGGCATCTTGCGTTGGCGGGAAAAGATCCAGCCCGCAACCACGGCACCGATGAACCCCCCGTGAAAAGACATGCCGCCGTGCCAGGTGGCGACGATCTCCAGTGGGTTCTGAAGATAGTGCGCATAATTATTGTACTGGTAGAAAAGCACATAACCCAGGCGCGCCCCCACAATCAGACCGATGGCAACGTAAAAGATCAGGTCCTGGGCTGCCGTCCCCTGCAGGCCGATCTCGCGGGATCGCTTCTGCCGGGGTATGAGGAGATAGGCCCCGAGGAAGCCCAGAACATACATCATGCCGTACCAGCGGATCTTGACGGGGCCGATGGAAATCAGCTCGGGATCGATTTTCGG
>JBFYYO010000008.1:0-48563 GCA_041310025.1 Syntrophobacterales bacterium | reverse complement strand
CTTCGGTCCCTCAACGGACCGACCCGTTCAAGGTTCACCTTTGTCCGGATGTACTGGTAGCGGGCGCCGCCGAGTGCCTCGACGATCAGTTCCGGCATGTTCGCAACCAGGCAGGGGGAGGCGTAGACGTCATAGGTCAGCGCCGCTTCGCCCACGGAATAGACACTGATGACATCGGCATTGCCCTGGATATTGAATCCAGGTGGACGGAAAATGGGAATATCGATGTCCTTTTGACCCTCTCCGCTATCGCTCAGCCTCACATATTCCAGCTCTCCATACAATCCCCATGGCCCCTTGCTCACTTCGAAGCGTCCATCCATGGTGAAATCGATCTTTCCATGGAAAAGCAAATCCAGCACGTCCTTCAGATCGACATTGACGTTGGAGGTGTCTCCTCTGGCGGTGATGTCCCCCTGAAACGAAGTGAGCCATCCAGCGAGATTGACGGAGAAGTGCCAGTCGTCGTATCCCTTGACCCGTTCCTCTGACGATTGGGCGGAGCCAGGAGCCACCTGGGCGAAAACCGGTGAAACAGCAGTCGCGAGCAGGCCGATGCCCACCAGAGCTGTGATTGTCGTGACTTTCAGGGCCTTCATCTTGAGCTCCCCCTCTCTTCTGTCTCGTTCGGTGCCGTGCTTCTTCTCTGTCCGATGGATTCGGCTCGGTTGAGGATGCGCGTCCCCGCTCAGAATGAAAAGTTGGTAACAGCTTCTCCCCCTTAGCCAAAAGCCCTCAGGGGGCAGGCAGGCTTTGCCGCACAAGTTCGCCCTTTCATCGGCAACAGAAGTCTCTCAATGGGAGAGGAGCACGGGAACGCGTTGTGTGGATTGAGGGAGAATGATTACCGACAGATGCATTTAACACCAAAAAAAGCTTACACATAAAGCATGTTACTGTATATTTACGGTATCCTGATTTCCCTGGTATTAGGAGGGCACATGTCTCCTTTTCGCTCTTAAGGAGTACTTAAGGACCACTGATCAGGCATTCACGACCCGCTGTGCCAATGATCGAGTAAAGAGATGCCACGAACAGGCATGGATTCACCAAAGCTGCAAGGAGGGCCCGTGAGGGAAGACCCGGCAATGGCCGCTGACTCTTCCCATGTTGAAGCAGGCCTGACCGACGAAGCCATCCGAAATGAGCTTGCCCTCATCCTCTCCAGCCCTGAGCTCAAAACCAAGCCCACCATCGCCAGGTTTCTACAGTTCATTGTGGAGCAAACACTCGCCGGGCATGCCCATCAGATCAAAGGCTTCACCATCGCCACCCAGGTCTTGAAAAAGAATGAGAACTTTGACGCCGTTAAGGACCCTACGGTCCGCATTCTGGGTGGGAGACTCAGGGCATCCCTGGAGCGGTATTACTCGACCTTTGGCAGGGAGGATCCCATTCGGATCGATGTGCCCAAAGGGACCTACGTGCCTGTTTTCAGCCATCATCCTGGTCCTGACCAGCGTGAGGGGTTGTCACCCCAGCTTGGAAAGGAGTCGGCTGGAATTTCGATGCACCATGGCCCAGTATTGCCGTGATGCCATTCGTCAGCCTCTCGGGCGACCCGGAGCGGGAGCATTTTGCCGATGGCCTGACGGAGGAATTGACGACTGAAATCGCCCGTTACCAGGATTTACGGGTCGTGGCACGCCACTCCACCATGAAATTCAAGGGGGTCAGAGTGAGTGCCGGAGAACTGGGACGGGAGCTGAACGTACGCTTCCTCCTGGAGGGGAGCGTCCGCAGGGACGGAGACAGGGTGAAGATCGCCGTGCAGCTCGTCGACACATCAACCCAGATGCAGATCTGGGGAGAGCAATACCGGCGCGACCTCAGTGTGGGGCATCTGATCGAGGCGCAGGAGGAAATCGCGGCCAAGGTGGCTGCAAGCATCGGCGGGTATTCGGGAGTCATTCCAAGAAGGCTCTCGAAGGAGTCTCGCGGGAGACCGCCCGAAGTCCTCGAGGAATATGACGCATTTCTCCGCCTGCATCGCTACTCGCTTTCACCGTCCCAAGAGACCTTCTCGGAGGCCCTTGACGCTCTTGAACATGCGCACAGGCGCGATCCCGATTCCGGGGTTGTCTGGGCCATGCTCGCCAACCTCTATGCCGACAACAACACGTTGTGGTTCAGGGACATCGATGCGCCCATGGAAAAGGCCCTGGCCTACGCTCGAAAAGCAGTGTCCCTGGAGCCGCAAAACCAGTATGTGCATACCATACTCGCCCTCTTGAGCTTCCTCATCGATGAACGGGCTGTCTTTTTTCGCGAAGCCGAGCTCGCCATCGAGCTCAACCCCAACTCGCCGACGCACACGGCTTTCATGGGCTGGGCGATGGCCTTGTACGGCGAATGGGATCGAGGAATGCCCATCCTGAAAAATGGGATGGCGTTGAATCCCCATTACCCGGGCTATTTTCACCTGGCGCATTACGCTTATTTCCTGAACAAGGACCAGGTTGAGGAGGCCTGGCGGGAAGCTCAGAGGTTTCTTTCGCCCGGATTATTCTGGGATCCCCTGCTGCGGGCCGCGGCCCTGGGTCACCTGGGACGATCGGCCCAAGCCCGCGCCGTCGCCGCAGAGCTCCTTTGCATGAAACCCGACTTCCAGCACCAAGCCCAAAAGCTGGTCGCCTTCTATGTCAAGCCCAAAGCTCTCGTCGACAAGGTCCTCGAGGGACTCCGCAAGGCCGGCCTGGTGATCGCACACGGGACCACTCCTTGAATGCCGGTCATCAGCAGGCATTGAAGCCCATTAAAATGGATGAGACGAGGGTGGTTGCGTTTTGCAGCCTGCCCCTTTTTGCGGGTGCTACCAACACGGGAGGGATGTGTCCATGCCCATGCGATTCAGAGGCGTGATCTTCGATCTGGATGGAACATTGCTGGACACCATCACAGATCTTGCCAATTGCATGAACACGGTGCTGGTCAGGTTTGGCTTTCCCGAGCACGATGTGGAAGCCTACAAGGCCTTTGTGGGGGACGGTCTGGAAATGCTGGTTCGACGAGCCATGCCGGATTCCGTTCACGAGGATGGCACCCTCCATGCGCGCTGCGTCGAAGCCATGCGGGAAGAATACCATCGGCGTCGCACGGAAACGACGGCGCCTTACCCGGGAATCCCGGAGCTCCTCGATGGGCTCACCGCCCGCAGGATTCGGATGACCGTTCTTTCCAACAAGCCCGACTCCCCCACGAAGCTGCTGGTGGCCGAGCTTCTGCCCCACTGGCGGTTCGACGTCGTTTTCGGCGAGTCCCTGGCCACCCCGCGCAAGCCCGACCCAACCGGCGCTCTCCTGATCGCGCGGTCCCTTCAAATCCCGCCCCATGAGCTCCTCTACCTCGGCGACACCGGAATCGACATGCAAACGGCCACCAAAGCCGGCATGTACGCGGTGGGAGCCCTCTGGGGCTTCCGCAAAGCCGATGAGCTTCAAGACGGCGGGGCCCAGGCCCTCGTTGAAAAGCCCCAGGATCTCCTCTCTATCTTAGCGTAACAGCCCAAGTACAGAAATCTATTGCGACTGCTCCTGATCTTCGGCCAGTTCGCGGATGGCGCCTCCGATCTTGCTGAGCTCCTCGAGGCGCGCCCTGGCCTTTTCCACGTAAGGCGCGGCCTCCGGGTTGCCGTGCAGTTGCATGGCCTCGGCCGTCCAGTCGACAATGTAAGGGTTTTCGTGGTCGATCCAACGGGTCAGAATGCCAAAGCTCTCAGGACCGGGGAGATGCCCCAGGAGCATGATCAGGCCGACCTTGAGCTCATCGAAGGCCGAATCGCGCTGCAGGATTTCTTCGACCAGGGGGATCACCCGTGGCCCCATCCGTTCCAGATTCTCGAGGCACTTCTGGGCAAAAAACGGCAGTCGAAACATGGAAAGCTCTGCCAGGAGGCGGATGCTGTCGTCCGTATCGAAGGCAGCGAGCAGGTCGGGAACGAAGAGGCTTGTCCAGGTGAAGTTGTAGGTGAGAGGGAGCAAATGAGGAATGGCCGCAGGCCCGGCTGCCATGAGCTCGTCCAGAACCGGTTCCAGGGCCGCTCTTCTCTCCTCGAAGCCCTCCTCCTGTCGCCCGGGAAAACGTTTGAGGTCATTGGCCACCTCCAGCCTCGCGACCAGCTTCTTCAAATTCGCATCCTCGCCCATGGGAAACTGCTCGGCATAGGCACGCGCCCGCTGCGCCATCCAGAACTTCTCGAGCCACACGGAAGGCGAGAAGAAGTGGACATGCTCCTGGCGATCCGCCCCCTCCCGCTTGTAGTGGTCGTTGGTCTGAAAGAATTCCTTCTCCTCCACCGCCACCTGCCACCGTCGCCGGCAGGTCCGGAGCGCCTCGTCATAGTCACCCGTCGCCATGCAGGCACTCGCCACGATGTCATGGAGCCGATCGTCCTCAGGACAGGTTGCGAGCAGAGAAGTCGCGAGTTTTCTAGCCTTTGCGAAATCCTTGGAGACGAGCAGGTCGAAACCCCTCCCGATGTCCTTCACAAGCGATTCCTGGAGCTTTGCTTTCTCCTCCTTCTTCCGGAGCATCTCGCCGGGAATGATCTGGCGCACCTCTTCGTGGCGGGGCAGACAGCATTTTTTATACTTTTTGCCCGATCCGCACGGACAGGGATCATTGCGGCCAGCTCGATTCACGGTGAAATCATCGGCCAGGGCCATCTGCCGACCGGCTCTCTTGAATTCCTCCACGCGACGGTCCAGCTCGTCACGAGAGATGTTGTGCCGCTTGCAGATGACATCGGGGTCTTCCCCCCGGAGCACTTCCGCCACGGGCTGCAGCGGGTCGACGGGGGCTGTCTTGCTTTCTGTGGACTGAGGGTTATCCATTGATTCCTTTCCTGAAGATGCGCAAAAGCTCGTCTGCGCCGTACCTGTCGCCAGATCGGTTCAGTTGCTCACCACTGAGTGAAACTCAACCCAACAGGGTAATCCAAATCCCAGTCGTCACTCCGGCCATCTTGAAGCCGGAATCCAGAGAACCCTGAGCTGGATGCCGGCTCAAAAACCGCCGGCATGACGAAGTCAAAACGGACATCTTCTTCCGGGGAGCTCTACCGAATGCCACTCCGCAGCGTGGCCAGAGGCCTCCCTCGAGGATCCTGATCGCCCGAGGATTCCGACGGGCTCCCCCTGGAGCCAGCCAGGCCCGTCATCTTCGACATCGATCGAATCGGCTGCATAAAAAGCAATATCTATCAATTTTCAAATCACGTGTCAAAAAAACCGGCTGCATCCAAAAGCACCGCCCACCGTGCCAAATTGTGCTTATCCTGCATTGAAGAGGTTATGCTATAGATTAATAATTTGGCGCGGCGTGAAGCAGTGCCTTTCCAGTTCCCGAGAATGCAGAGCGAATACCACCGATATCCACCACGCGCCAGGACAGGCTTCGCAGTCTTCGGGGCTCTGCCGGTGGGGGCGGGACAGGCCAGGGAGCAATTCAAAGATGATTCGGCCCAAAACCCTTCAGCAGCGACTGGTCTTCTTTCTGCTGCTGCCCATTGCCCTGCTGCTGCTCGGTGTTGGAGCCTTCGGGTTCGTCACGACGCGTCAGGCTCTGCTCTCCCAATGGCAGGAGGCCACCATCGGCAAGCTGGAGCGGGCGGCCCATCGAGTCGACATGAAGCTTCAACAGCCCAAGGAACTGATCCAGATGGTCCATGGCGCCGCCGGGTCACCCCACGGACGTGCCGTTCAGGAATGGGCTCTCGAGAAGCTCAGGAATTCGGAGGGGGTGGCGGACGTGCGCACCACATGGCTCGGTGAGCCCGGCAGACTCCCCGTTGATGGAGTCTGCGCTCCCGAGGCGCTTTCATCCCATGGCCCCGGCCATGGGCCTTCCTCAGGCCATGGATTCGCTCCCTGCCGGCTTGAAGTCACCACCCCGCAGTATGACGCCGCAACCGAATGCGAAGCCGTCATCGTGCATTCGGATTTCAAGGGTGCCGGCGGCGAGATCATCGGGAAAATCGAGGTCTTCGTTCGTCTCGCCTATTTATTGGAGGATGCCATCCCGGCCCGGAATTCGGACGGGTTCAGGGTTTTTCTGGTAGACGACTGCGGAGAGGTGATCTTTTCCAGCACGGGGGAACGTACCCGCCAGACTTTTGATGCGGATTCCCTGGAGGCCGCCACCATGGAGGCCACCAGAACCAGCCACTATGGGACGATTCTGGGAGAGGGATATCCACCGCAGAACGTGAGCGGGTTCTTCAAACTGAACGAAGCTCCCTGGACTTTTGTGCTGGTGGCTCCGGGGCATGTGGTCCTGAGGGACCTGATCGCATTTCGCAACGTTTATTTCGCCGTGGGCGGCGGCATGATCGTTCTCATCATCCTCCTGATCAGGTCCCTTGCGGGAAGGGTGGTGGCCACCATTCAGGAGGTGTCCCAGGCGGCGGACCGCGTGGCTCAGGGAGATCTTGAAGCGCTGGTGCGCTCCCCCAATGGTGGAAGCGACGAGTTGGCCCGCCTGATAGGGAGCTTCAACAGCATGGTCGCTCAACTGCACGAGCGCCTCCGTCTGAAAGAAGCGGTGAACCTCGCCCAGGAAGTGCAGCAGAGCCTGCTGCCCCAGAGTGCTCCGCGTATCGAAGGCATCGAGCTGGCCGGAAAGAGCGACTACTGCGACGAGACCGGCGGGGATTACTACGACTTCATTCGGCCGGATGGATCCGATGCCCAGTCCATCTACATCGCGGTGGGCGATGTGGTGGGGCACGGATTGGGGGCTGCTCTGCTCATGACCACCGTGCGCGCATTCCTGAGGAGCAGGCTCGCCATGCCGGGGGACCTCACGGAGGTGGTCGCGCACGTCAACCGGCTGCTTTGCCAGGATACGGACCGAACGGTCGCTTTCATGACCCTCTTCCTGGCCAGGATGGACCCTCTCCGGCGCGAGATCCGATGGGTTCGAGCGGGCCACGACCCGGGACTGCTCTACGACCCGATCACGGATACGTTCACAGATCTTCAGGGGGGCGGAGTGGCACTCGGCATCGACAGTTCTTACGCCTTTGAAGAGGGCGTTTTCAAAGAGCTCGCCGCGGATTGCATCCTTTTGTTCGGCACGGATGGGATCTGGGAAACCGAGAACCCGGCAGGCGAAGCTTTCGGAAAGGAGCGACTGAAGGAGGTTGTCCGCCTGAATCGTCATCTCGCGGCATCGCATCTTGTGCAGGCCGTCTCGGATGCGCTCGAGTCGTTTCGCGACGGCGCCCCCCAAACCGATGACGCCACCATCGTGGTCGCAAGGGTTGCAGACGGGCAGGACTAGAATGACTACCCTCGGGCCGCAATCTGTATTATGCTGTCAGGAAAGCATTCTTCCCAACTCCATTCCCACGAAATCGTCACTGTTGACGCTTGTGAACAAGGGGGACACATGGCTCAAGAAATCATTCGAGAGTCGGTCATCGCGGGGAGCTGGTATCCGGGACACCCTGACACGCTCAGAAAGGATATCCATCATTATCTGGAAACGGCCGGCTCCGTTACGATTCCGGGCGAGCTCCGGGCTCTGATTGTCCCTCATGCCGGCTACACGTATTCGGGCGGTGTGGCGGCTCACGCCTACCGGTTGCTTCAGGACCGATCTTTCGACAGGGTGGTCATCGTGGCCCCCAGTCACCGGGCCTATTTCAAAGGGGCGAGCGTCTACACGCTGGGAGGCTACCGGACTCCTTTCGGCGTTGTTCCCCTGGACCGTGAAATCATTGACGCCCTTCTCGAGCATTCGTCGCTCGTCAAATCCGTTCCCGAAGCGGATGCCGAAGAGCATTCGCTGGAGATTCAGCTGCCCTTTCTCCAGGTCGTCCTCAGGGACTTCCGCCTGACGCCCATCATCATGGCGGACCAGTCCTACAGGTTCTGCGAGCAGCTGGCCGAAGTGCTCTGCAACGTCTGCCGCGACATGAAGGTCCTGCTGATCGCCAGCACCGATCTGTCGCACTTTCACTCATATGCCGAGGCCAGGCGGCTGGATCAGGTCGTGTGCGACCATGTTGCCTCCTTCGATCCCCAAGCCCTTTCCCTCGACTTGCAGGGCGGCAAATGTGAAGCCTGCGGAGCCGGTCCCATGATGGCCATCATGCTGGCTGCGAGGGGGCTCGGCGCCAACGGAGCCCAGGTGCTGCACTACGCCAATTCCGGGGATGTCGCCGGAGACAGAAGCCGAGTGGTGGGCTATCTGGCTGCGGCGCTCTATCGCAGTCCGTCCAGCCAGGAGCAGGCTCGGCCGGAGCAGAAATCGACTGTCGGCGTCGATCTGGGGCTGAGCGACGACGAGAAAAGGACACTCCATGAAATTGCCCGACAATCCATCAGGTCCCGCTGCCGGGGAGAGCCCATGCCGGAATTCTCATCCGATTCAGCGAGGCTCATGGAGAAGACCGGAGCTTTCGTCTGCCTCCACAAGGGCGAGGAGCTTCGAGGATGCATCGGCATGATCGAGGCCAAAGCCCCGCTTCTGGAAACGGTGAAGCAGATGGCCGTCCAGGCTGCCTTCTCCGATCCCCGTTTTTGTTCCGTTCAGGAGGAAGAGCTCCGGGATTTGGACATCGAGATTTCCGTCTTGACCCCTCTGCAGCCCGTCAAGGACCCGGATGAGATCGAAATCGGAATACACGGGTTGTACATCAGGAAGGGACACCATTCGGGCCTGCTTCTCCCCCAGGTTGCGAGTGAGCGGGGCTGGAGCACGGAGGAGTTCCTCCGGTGGACCTGCAGGAAGGCCGGGCTCCCCGAACAGGCCTGGAAAGATCCCGATGCCGAGCTCTTCCTGTTTTCTGCAGATGTCTTCTGATCTTCAACCATGCGAGGTTTTAGCGATCCGTGAGTGAGATTGTCGATTTCATGTCCAAGAAGCGCCAGATGGCGGCCCGAAAAGGTTTTCAGAGCTGGGGCTCCCGTTTTTCGGAATCCTTCGATGAGAACACCCGGTTCCGCGATGTGAGTGACAAGACTCTTTGCACCCTCATCAAAGGGGGAGAGATATCCTCGCAGCCGGTGTACGATCTGGTGATGGGCTTTCAGGGGCTCGGGGCGGGCTCCGGATTTCACGACCTGGAAGTCCCGGACAAAATGGAGGTGATGGACATCGTCATCTTTCTGCTGGACCAGTTTCGATTCGAGGCCATGAGGCGACTGGGATGGGTGGAAGATGAGCCGATTCTCCACATGAGCCTCGTCGAAGCCATCGAGCAGTACTCCAGCCACTTCGCCGCAGACCGTCACAGAACCCCGATGCTCTCAGCGTCTCACCCGAGGTTCGAGGAGTTCAGTCAGGCGTACGAGAACGACCGATACTCCGTCGTGAGGCGGCTCATCCCCGAAGCCATCGAGATCTACGAGCAGAAGACGGGAGAGGCCCCCGACCACTAGGGTGCCGGGATTCGTCGCCATGCCCAAAGAACGTCTCCACCTGCTCCTGGCCGATCTGACCCTGCAACGCATGGCTGCCGCGACGGGGTGCCCACCCATCCACGACCGGTGGAGGAAAGCATTTCTTCACGGTGCGATCTCTCCGGATCTTCTCTTCTACGACCTGCCCTTCTTCAGGTTATCCGCTGTGGGAGGCAGGCTGCACGCGCTCATGGAAACATTGCAGCCCGGTGTCATGCCTGAGCCGATGCGCACACTCCTGGAAACGCCGGAGCGTGCGCATGTCCGCCCCTGGATGCTCGGGATGACCCACCATTTGCCTCAACATGCGCGAATGCCATCATTGGCTCGAGAGCGAGCTGGAGTCATTCTGGATGAGTCGACTCGGGCCTTTGGACGGTTACATCCCGTTTTTGACACTGCTGAAGGGGGATATGCCTTTCAGGATGAGCGTGGGTGAGGCTTATGAAGGGCTGCTGGGAGCGCTGAGCGTCACTCAGGCTCCCAGTGCTGCAGAAATCACGCGATGTTCCACACTCCAGATCCTCCTCATGCTCGAGTTTTCCAGACCGGCATGGGGAAGGCTCAGGAGCTTTCTACTTTCCATGAGGCCCACGAAGTACATCGGGGCCCTGATTGTGCCTCGATATCCATGCGCCAACAATGGGATTCCCAAAGCAGACGATCCGGCCGGAATTCACCGACTCTGGGAGAAGGAGCTGGTGGACCGGACCATCTCATCCATCACGTCTGAATTCCTTTCGCTTCCAGGATGGTCCTGACGATCCCTGAGCCATCGATACCCTCCAAACGGTATAGATCCGAAGGCTTGCCGGACAAGCCGTAGCTCTTGACCCCCAGACGAATGAGCCGGCACGCCACTCCGGCGTCGGCCATGGCGAGTGCCACCCGTGCGCCCAGGCCCGTGTCCACGTGATGGTCCTCCACGGTCACGAGAAGCCCGGTGCGCGCCGCATCGAGAACGGCCTCGCCATCGAAGGGCTTCATCGAAGCGAAATTCAGGACCGCCAACCGCAGCCCGTGCTTCTCGGAAAGCTCCTTCTGAGCCTTCACTGCTTCAATGAGCGTGGTCCCGTACGACAGAATGGCGCCATCATCTCCGGTTCTCACCTGGTCGGCCTTACCCGGAACGAAACGATAGGAGCCGCCGTACAGCGGGTTGCCGGACTCGTCTGTCATCACCGGAAGCTTGGAACGCCCCATGGCGACGAAGAAGTTGCCGCGGTGCGCAGCGATATACCGGACGATGCGATCCGTCTGGTTGGGGTCCGCCGGCAGGAAAATCGAAAAACCAAATATATTCTGCATCAGGCCGATGTAGTCGATGCACTGATGGGTCTGGCCGTCTTCGCCCACGTCCAGCCCGCAGTGGGTGCTCACCACCTTGAGCTGCGTCTCGTTGATATCGTTCAGCCGATGCTGGTTGTAGGTCTCGCAGACGGCAAACACGCCGAAGGTGCTGAAGAAAGCCGCACAGCCTTCCCGGCTCGCCGCCCCCGCGACGGTGGCCGCGTGGTGCTCCTGGATGCCGCACTCGAAAAAGGCCTTTTCGTTGAGACGGTGGAAACCCTCCATCTTGACCGACCCTTCGAGATCGCAGCTGAAGCCCAGGATCTTGGGCACATCGCCCATGTTGTTCCGGCGCGCCAGATCCTCCAGGGCCGCACCATAGGCGGAACGGCAGTCGGTCTTGACGTCGGCGCCATAGGTCTTCGGCTCGCCGGGATCGACGGCCGGATACGCCGCCTCTACGCAGGATGGCTCATGGAAGACATAGAGGCTGTTTCGCCTCTCCCGAAGTGCGGGAATCGGATTCTCGAGCCCCAGCTCCTCGAAGGCCGCCGCTGCTTCGCTGTCGCTCAGCACCGACCCATGATACCTGGCCTTGTTCTCCATGAAAGAGATGCCTTTGCCCATCACCGTCCGAGCGACGATCACCGAGGGATAGCGGGGATCGTCCACATCGCCCCGCTGGATCCGCCTGAGGGCCTGGAAGATGGCATCGAAGTCATGTCCGTTTTCGAGGTAGAGCGTGTTCCACAGGGCCGCGACATAATCCGCGCGGACGGCCTGCGGCATCACATGATTCGTACTGCCGCCGATCTGAAGATGGTTGCGGTCCACCACGCCAAAGAGATTGTTGAGTTCGTACTTGACGGCGAATCGGCGGGCTTCGGCAATCTGGCCCTTCTGCTGCTCCCCATCTCCCATGAGCACCGCGACGCGAGCGGGATTGTGCTTGAGCTTCAGGGCGAGGGCCATGCCGGCCCCTGCGGAAAGACCCTGACCCAGGTTTCCCGTGTTCCACTCGACACCGGGCACACAGCATTCCACATGACCGGCAAAGCAGGAGCCTGCGTGCCGGAACTCCAGGATCATCTTGTCCTCTTCGATATAGCCGAATTCGCACAGCACGCTGTAGATGCAGGGGCTGATATGGCCCATGCTGGCGACGAGCCGGTCCCGCTCAGGCCAGCAGTGGTCGCCGGCCTGGTGCCGCAGGGTGCTGTAGAGCATCAAAACAAGGTGCAGCGAGGACATGGACCCCCCGGGGTGGCCGCTTCCAGCGACGGTCGTGCTGGCGATGATGCGGCGCATGCAGCGCAGCCACATCTCTTGGAGGGTCTGTTTCTGCTCTTCGGTCAGGGAGCTCTGTTCAAAGGAGATTTGAAACATGATCGGGACCCGCTCCTCCCTCGTCAGTGGATGGTTTCCTTGGCCGCAGTTTCGTCGTCACCCGGCTTCTGGAGCCGTTCGAGCACGCGATCCGCAAAGCTCTCCACAGCCTTCTTGAAAGCCGTGTCGCTTTCGTCTTCAAAGACGGGTTTGCCTTCGTCTCCTCCCTCCACCACTGCAGGGTCGAAAGGCAGCTCGCCGAGGTAGAAGACCTTCATGCGATCTGCCGTTCTCTTGCCTCCACCGGTCCGGAATATGGGAATGAACTGCTGGCAATGCGGGCAGTAAAGCCCGGACATGTTCTCGACCAGCCCCGCAATTTCCAGATCCACCTTTCTGCAGAAATTGATGGATTTCCTCACATCGGCCAGCGCCACCTCCTGGGGAGTCGTGACAATGATGGCCCTGGCTTCAGGAATCAGCTTGGCGATGCTCAGGGGTTCGTCGCCTGTGCCGGGCGGGCAGTCCACCACCAGAAAATCCAGTTCCCCCCACTGACAATCGGACAGAAACTGGGTGATCACGCCGTGTTTGAGCGGCCCGCGCCAGATGACGGCAGAATCCGTGTCTTCGAGCATGGACTCGATGGAGACGACCTTCAGATTCGGGCGGTATTGGTGGGGCAGGATCTGCTGTTCGGCCGTCACGTTCATGACTCCATGCAGTCCCAACATCTTGGGGATGCTGGGACCATGCAGGTCGATATCCAGCAGGCCAACCGTGTAGCCCTTTCGTGCCAAAACGAGGGAAAGATAGGTCGCCACGCTGCTCTTTCCGACCCCCCCTTTGCCGCTCATGACAATCAGTTTATTCTTGATCCTGGCCATTTTGCACTGGACGGTCTCTTCTTTGCTCATCTTTTCTTTGCCGGGACAGGTTTCGCAGGATTTTGGATCGCAGGACTTGGGTTTCATCGGTCAACTCCTCATGGTGAGCTCAGGACCCTCAGGCCTCCCCTTTTGGGGCTCGGTTACCTTAGAGACTATCTTCTTCCTTGTCAACTTCTTGGGAATCAGCGATTAATCTGATTCTGCGGGGGCATTCCCGAAAGGCATCCGCGCGGATAAAGGACCGACAGAGGCAACATCAAGCATGCCCAGTGCGCCACCCTCGCATCAAATTGATGAAGGCATCATCGGTGCACTTCACTCTAGGATAGTTCTGAGGACGACACTTCTCAACCAAAGGAGGGGGGATATGGAAAGGGATCTCGAAGACCTCATCGAACGGACCAGGAATACGGCCCATAAACTCTTTTCAGGGCCGGTGCCCGTTGAGGTTCCATATCGATTGTGGAAATCCTTCGACGCAGATCTCGCCAAGGAGCTTTCGCTTTTCATCACAGGCAATATCTACTCGAGGGAGGTGCTTCCGCTTCCCGAGCGGCAGATGATCGCCGTTGCGGCCTTGGCGGCTCTCCAGAAAACAGACGAGCTCAAGGTGCACCTGCATGGTGCCTTGAATGTTGGAGTGCCCGCCAGAAGGTTGGCGGAAATCGCCTTCCAGATCGGGATCTACGCCGGATTTCCGGCGGTGAACGCCTCGCTGGCCGCCTTGAAGGAGGTGCTCATCAGTCGAGGTGAGTGGCCCATTCCCGAAGAAACGTCCTCGACGACCTGACTGGAGTGTCAGGAAGGGTTTCGAGTTTCGGGGTTCGAGTTTCAAATTGATGGCGTCATTGGCGAACGGGCATTGACATTGTTCAGGGAGCTCCAGAGGGGTATTGGCGGTAGTGCCGGATGAGCTCCGCACCGGGCTTCCCTGCCTCCAGAGTGGGGGCATGCCGCTTGCGGATCACTCAGCGAGTAATTATCAGGAAAGCGTAATTGGATGTGGCTCGGACCAAATAGATTGTCCCGATGAAGACTTGCAAGAAGTTGGAGGACTATGAATGCCGATTTACGAGTACCGTTGCACACGTTGTGATCATTGCTTCGAGGCTCTGGTATGGAGCAGCACGGAAGAGTGCAGTCTGAAGTGCCCGGAGTGCGATTGCGGCGAGATCGAGAAGATGCTGTCCCTTTTCTCCCGGTCCTGTTCATCGAAAGACAGTTCGATTTCCAACTGCAGCACAGGCACCGGTGGATTCAGCTGAGCCTAGATCATAACCGGTAGGATACCGGTCATTCAATGCACCCGTTCCGCTCAGCAGTTATTCAGCGCGTGATGGGCTGTTTTGTGAGCGCATATGCACACCTATAGCCTCGAACAGTGGGAGCACGGCCACAATTTCTCTCTCATTCACGAGAAAGGGGAGAGACGTACCACACAGGTTCTTGCGCTGACAGCCATCACCATGGTCGTTGAAATCGCAGCGGGGCAGCTTTACGGGTCCATGGCGCTTCTGGCCGATGGCTGGCACATGGGGACCCACGTGGCGGCCTTTGGCATTTCCATTTTTGCCTACCACTATGCCCGGAGGCACGCGGGCAGTGAGCGTTTCAGTTTCGGGACCGGGAAAGTGAGTGTCCTGGGAGGCTTCGCCAGTGCCGTCGCTCTGGCTGTGGTGGCCTTGATGATGGCCCTGGAATCCATCAGCCGATTGTTGGAATCTCCTCTGATCCATTTCAACGAAGCGATCATGGTTGCCTCGGCGGGACTGGTGGTCAACCTGGTATGTGCGTTTCTACTGCAGGACCATCATGTGCACGATCCCTCCGGCGATCACGACCACAATCTCAGGGCCGCCTACCTGCATGTATTGGCGGATGCCTTGACTTCGGTCCTGGCCATCGCGGCATTGCTCTCCGGCAAGTATCTCGGCTGGCAGCGGCTCGACCCGGTCATGGGCATCGTGGGCGCCATCGTCATCACGCGATGGTCCTGGCAGCTCCTGATGGATACCAGCTCCATACTCCTGGATCGCTCAGGGGACGGATCCATGAGGAGATTTATCCAGGACAGGATTGAGAGCGATTCCGACAATCGCGTATCAGACATGCACCTCTGGAAGGTGGGACCGGCGCATTATTCGGCACTCATCTCCATCGTCACTCACTACCCGAAAGACCCGGACCACTACAAGCAGCTCCTCGGCGGCCTGCAGCAACTGAGTCATCTGACGGTGGAGGTGAATCCGTGTGAGAGTGAACCCTGTATTGTGATGAATGACTCCTGATTTCGCATTGATCGGGAAAAATGGGAGATAATACGATGGTGGGATGGGACTTCCTGATATTCATCGGTGTCATTGTGGGATGGGTGGTGCTCAATCGCTGGATTCTGCCGCGCTTTGGGATTCACACCTGAATGTCCGGCCAATGTGGGATCGGAGATCCCAAGGCGAAAGACTCCGAGCAGAGTCACCGCTCTGATTCATGATCTTTGACGACTGGGCCGGTGGCGACGGAGGGAGCCCGACAGAAGGCTCCCCCGCCGGTGGCAGGAGCCTGCAGGACTTTGATTTGGCGGCCCTGTGCGATGGAGGTCGCCACCGCAGTCAAGCTGTCAGAGAGCGTCTAAGAATTGCATCCATCATCGTCACCCCCGCGCAGGCGGGGGTCCAGATTCCTCATCGAGTCTCGATTCCCGCCTTCGCGGGAATAACGAACTGTCGTCCATTCAGACTTTTTGGGCACCCTGTCAGGGCTTCCGAGCAACACCGTATCACAGAGTGTTCGTTCCAGTCGGGAAGGAGCGTTTCTATGCCCCCAACCTCCTGTGCGAGCGTGAACGCCGACTCGAGATGAACAGTAACAAAACAGTGAGCACCAAGAGGCCGCCGAAGATCATCCCCACCCACTTCCAGTCGATCTTGTCCACCCGCAGCACCGTCTGCCAGGCTCTCTTGAACCAGCCTGCCAGCTCGATGTCCTCCCGGCTCACCAGCGGTAATGTTCTTTTTGGCTGATCTCCCAACAGAAAGACGACCTGCCCCAGGGATTGACCGGCCTGGACCGGAGCCGTGACCTCCTCGGGTGCCTGCACTTCCCAGCGCAGCTGCTGCTTTTGGGCCTGAGATACCGTGAAGCTCGCCTTCTCCTGGGTATGCAGATCGACCTGGTCCCGGATTCCCTTCCAGACCTTGATCGTCTTGACCGGCTGACCCTCAGGGAAAGGCTGGACCAGGGTATAATTCCGGAAACCATAATTGAGCAGTTTCAGCGCTTCACGCTCACGAATGGCCGGCCTCTCGGCGCCCATGACTACCGCCAGGAGTCGCATGCCGTCCCTCTGCGCCGTTGCTGCCAGATGGTAGCCGCCCGCCTGCACGAACCCTGTTTTGAGTCCGTCAACGGTGGAGTCCTTGAGGAGCAGATGATTTCGATTGTACTGCGTGATCTCGTTATACGTAAATTCGCGCATGGAGTGGAACCGCAGGGATTCGGGGAAGCGCTGGAGGTAAGCCGTGTCCAGGATCGCCATTTCCCTCGCCGTCGTGATCTGGCCGTCGGCCGGCAATCCGTGGGGGTTCAGAAAGTGGCTCTGGGACATGCCAATCTCCCTGGCCTTCCGGTTCATGGCCTCCACAAAAGTGTCGAGGCTGCCATGGAGATGCTCCGCCACCGCCACACAAGCATCATTTCCGGATACCACGGCGATGCCCTTGATCAACTCTTCCACGGGCACCTTCGTTCCCACTCCCACAAACATCTTGGAGCCGCCGGTCCGCCATGCCGTCTCACTGACCCAGGCCTCTTCACTCGTCTTGACCTTGCCCTGCTGCATGGCCTCGAACAGCAGATAAAGTGTCAGAATCTTGGTGAAGGATGCCGGCTCGATGAGCTCGTCGGCATTCTGCTCGAAGAGGGTCGACCCTGTGCTCACATCCACAAGGATGGCGCTCCGGGCTTCCACCTGCCCCGGCGAGAGGTCCGAGCCGCTCTGTTTTGGAGCTTCCTGGCCGGGACGCCTTGCAGACTCAGCGCCGCGGGGTTTGCTCCCGCGTCTGACCTCGGGGGGTTTTCGGGTTGGTTTCACGGAAGGTTTCGTTGCCGTTGAGGACTCCGCCGCCAGCGTGCCTGAAGGCAATGCCAGAGGCAGGATCACAAAAAGCAGCATGAAGATCTGGCGAATATACTGACGCTTCATGGATCTCCCAGCCTTGCGGCCCGGTGCATGGGGGTGGTGGGCCTGGCCATTGTGAAAAAATGAGGCAATCCGCCCCTGTCGATGCAGTCAATTTCCGGCTCCGACGGGTGACTCCGAGATCTTACAGCTTCCCAAGCACCTTCTCGACGGGTCTCCTCTCCGGAACATAGACATGCGGAATCTTCTCCTCGTTCCACTCCTTGGATACGTAGAGAGCACAATAGCAGCTGCCGTATTCCTCCACGTCGGGTCCCCGGTAGACGCATGGACAGATGATGTCCCGGTCCCATTCCATGTCTTCCGAGGATAGTCGGCAGGGACAGCACATGTAGCCATAGCGCTCCCGGTTGGTGATGAGCCCACCCAGCAGCGCGAAGACTTTTTCCTTGTCCTCGTTGAAGAAATACCCCCTCTCCTCCTGGGTCTTCTTCAGCATCTCATAAAGCTGTTCCACGTTCATCACAGGTTCAGAGCCTCCTTGATTTCATCGGCACGGAATCCGACGATGATCTTGTCTCCGATGATGATGGTCGGAAATGAGCAGTTTGGGTTGATTTGCTTGATCTCTTCGAGAACCTTCTTGCGCTCGTCACCTTCCAGCTTGTCCACATCGATGCAGTCGTAGTCGACCCCGCAGCCGCTCAAAAACTCCTTGGTGTTTCTGCAGTGGACACAGGTGGTCAAGGCGAAAAGCTTCACGTCACATTCTTTCATCTGGGGCCTCCGGCGTGTTTTGATCGGGTCCGCAACACTTTGAAAATGGAACCTGCTCCCTCACCATTCTCACAAAAAATCGCCAATGTCTACTCCCTCCCGAATTCCCAGTCGAGTCAACGAGAAATCATATCTCACCGGGTCTTCGGGGCAGATCGATCGGAAGGCTTCCGTGATCTCAAGGGCTGCCCGCATATCAGCCTGCTTGCGCCTGGTCAGCTCAAGGGCGCGGGCAATGCGGAACATGTGGGTATCGAGGGGAATCATCAGCCTCGCTGGATCCAGTCCACTCCACACACCGGGGTCCACCTCGTCCTTTCGAGCCATCCACCTCAAAAAGAGGTGAAGCCGTTTACAGGCGCTCCCCCTCATCGGCCTGGGCAGGAGAATGCCCTCCAGCCGGTCCCCGCATCCGCAACGCAGTTGGTGCGAAAAGTTCTCCAGGGCGGGAAGGACTGTCGCGTCGCCCGGTCGGCAGCCCGTCAGGAAACAGGCTTCCATTGAGCCGAAGCGAATCACCACGCTTCGCACGCTCCCCAGGAGAGCGGACAGTTCCCCGCCCGTAGTGAATCTGTGTTTGAAATCCCTGAACGTCGACTCGATGCGGTCCGGGGAGCTCCGCAAAAGAAATTGAGCCGGGGAGGGTTGCATGCGCTCCAGAACCAGGGCGACGCTCCTCAGAATCTGTTGGACACGCCCGTACGCGAGACAGGCTGCGATCAAACCCACGATTTCTCGGTCCAGGGTCTCGTTGTATTGGTGGACAAATTCCAGCGGATCCGGATGAATGAAGTCTTTCCGGTTGAAGCGGTCATATAGAAATTCCAGGGAGGATCGATTGAATGCCAGCTTCATGCCCTCGCCCCATCCGAATGAATGATTCCCATTCGCCATCCCCGTGGACCTGGCAAATCGGTGAATAGCGCCCTTCTCCCTCTCGCCCCCGGGTAGCGCTTGATCCAGATCAATGAACGAGAGGGAAATCCGTGCTATCAGAGTGAGTGATTACAATAACACACGTGGTGGACTGAGCCTAGGAGATCGGGAGGCGTGCGTCTGCGCGGTGGTCTGATGGCAGTCCAGGCCTGTGCACATCGGATCCTGCCGTCAAACTCAGACTATTCGGATCATGCAGGGTTCATCTGTTGTGAACTTCATGTTACAATAGGTTCACTCAAGAGTGGATCAGCGGTGGGGCACGCGTGTCTGAAAGCGAATGACGCGCTCTTTTTTTCACACATCTCCCCCTAACGATCGAGGATCCCGGCAGAATGAATGATGTTGCAAAGTTGCCCGAAGAGGAGGGCATGCTCGAAGACATTGTCGGCCAGCTCATGGAGTTTCCCAAGAGCCGCGACAGCTTGATCCCTGTTCTGCAAATGATCCAGCATCGCCATTCCTACCTGTCGCCGCAGGCCATCGAGTCCGTTGCCGCCCACCTGCAGCTCTCCATCTCAGAAATCTATGGGGTGGCCACTTTCTACAATCAGTTCCGCTTCCATCCGCCCGGCAAACATCAGATCAAGGTTTGCCTCGGAACTGCATGCCATGTGGTGGGAGGGGACATCATCCTCGAGAACTTCGAGCGGAAGCTCGGCATCCGGGATGGAGAAACCACGCCCGACCGGGAGTTCGGTCTGGAGAGGGTTGCCTGTGTCGGATGCTGTGCTCTGGCGCCCGTCGCCGTTGTGGATGAAACCACTCACGGACACATGGCCCCCAGCAAGGTCGAGGGCCTTCTGCTTGGGTTCCAGATCATGAAGGACCAGGCCGAAAGGGAAAATCGAACCAGAGATGAAAACTGACCAAGAGCCTCTGGCCGCCCGATTTGCCAGACTGGAAGACGAATGCAGGAAGCGCGTCCAGGCGAAGACGTCTTCCCACGTCCCGGTGATCTCCATCGGCATGGCCACCTGCGGTCTGGCGGCGGGGGCACAGGAAACGAAGACGGCCTTCGAGGACATCCTGAGAGAGAAAGGAATCGTAGCTCGCATCGAAAACGTCGGCTGCCTGGGACATTGCTACGCCGAACCTCTGGTCATCATCGAAAATCCCGGTTTTCCCCCCATAGCCTATCATGAAGTGACTCCCGGCAAAGCGCGGGCTCTGGTCAGGGCTTTCCTCGAGGATGGAGATCCCCTGTTCGAATACGTGCTCGGCGCCATGGAGGAAAATGAGCTCATTCCCGCCGTGAATGATTTCCCGAGGTTCCAGCTGGAGAAGCGGGTCGTGATGGAGCTCAGCGGAACCATCGATCCAGCCGACCTGGACGCCTACATCGCCGCGGGTGGATACGGTGCGCTGGCCAAGGCCCTTGACCTGCAACCTGAGGAAGTCACCAGATTGGTGCTGGAATCCGGGCTTCGGGGTCGAGGAGGGGCTGGCTTTCCCACCGGGCTCAAGTGGCAGGGGGCAAGGAGCTCCCACCAGAAGGAAAGATACGTCATCTGCAATGCTGACGAGGGAGATCCAGGCGCCTACATGGACCGCACCATTCTGGAAAGCAACCCTCACCAGGTCCTGGAAGGGCTCGCCATTTGCGCCTATGCTGTCGGAGCCTCGCGGGCCATCATTTACGTGAGGGCCGAATACCCCCTTGCCGTGAGCATGATGAGCAAGGCCATCGTCCAGGCGAAAGATTATGGGATTCTTGGCGATTCAGTCCTGGGATCGCCCTTTCAGCTGGAAGGCACCGTCTTTCAAGGCTCCGGCGCTTTCGTCTGCGGAGAGGAGACCGCGTTGATCCAATCTATCCAGGGTCGACGCGGAATGCCTCAGCATAGACCGCCTTATCCGGTTCAGAGCGGTCTCTGGGGGAAACCCACCGTCATCAATAACGTCAAGACGCTGGCTTCGGTGCCTCCCATCGTGAAGCGTGGATCGGATTGGTACCGAAGCGTTGGCTCGGTGAGGAGCCCGGGCACTGCAATCTTCTCGGTGGTCGGAAAGGTGATCCATCCCGGGCTGGTTGAGATCCCCATGGGGACCTCACTGCGGACCCTCATCTTCAACATCTGTGGAGGCCCACCCAGGCAAAAGGCGTTCAAGGCCGTCCAGATCGGTGGACCATCCGGGGGCTGTCTTCCCGAGAGCTTCCTCGACACTCCCGTCGACTTCGATTCCCTGACTCAGGCAGGAGCCATGATGGGGTCCGGAGGAATGGTCGTCATGGATGAAGACAGCTGCATGGTGAATGTCGCCCGGTACTTCCTGGAGTTCACTCAGAAGGAATCCTGCGGCAAATGCACCTTCTGCCGGATCGGCACCCGCCACCTGCTCAACATTCTGGACCGCATCACACGGGGCGAAGGCGCAGAGGGAGACCTTGAAACCCTGGAGGTGCTGAGTTTGGACATCAAGGAAGGGTCCCTGTGCGGTTTGGGGAAGACGGCTCCCAACCCGATCCTGACCTCCCTTCTCTATTTCCGGGATGAATACGAGGCTCACATCCGCGAAAAACGATGCCCCGCTCTCATGTGCCGAACGCTTACGGCTTTTTACATCGACCTCGACCGATGCGCCCGCGGCTGCGATGCCTGCGTGGGATCGTGCCCGGTGGAAGCCATCTTCACCACCAAGGGTCGAAAGAAGGCCGTCGATCAGAACCTATGTGTGAAGTGCGGCGAATGCGTGGCCGCCTGTCCTGCGGAGTATGACGCTGTGAGGAAGGTGTCCCCGCCGGATAGAGCCCCCATCATCGAACGGCCGGAGGACTGAGCGGGCATGGTTCAGATCATTGTGGACGGCAAGACCATTGAAGCCGAGGAGGGCCGCACAGTCCTTGAGGCGTGTCTCGAGAACGGGATTTATATCCCAAATCTCTGTCACGTTGAAGGCATGAGCGAGCCGCCCGTGTCCTGTCGCCTCTGTTTCGTGGAGATCGACGGCAGGAACAAACCGGTCACCTCCTGCAATACCCGGGTGGCCCCGGGCCTCGTGGTCAGAACGGACGGGGAGGCGGTGCGACGGCTGCAGCGCACCGCTCTCAGGCTCCTCCTGTCGGTCCACAAAGCTGAATGCAAAAGATGCCCGTCCAACCGCAGGTGCCCCCTCCAAAAAATGGCCCGCTTCCTCGGAGTTCGGCTGCGGCCCAGGCGGCTCGAGCATATCGAACGAGAGAGGCCGAAGCTCGCTGATTCGGGGGTATTCGAGTATGTCCCTGAACGATGTGTTCTCTGTGGAAAATGCGTTTACGTTTGTGAACAGCGGAACAGCAGGCCGCTGCTCACCTTCGCCAAGCGAGGCTTCGAGACAGTGGTGGCCTCCTTTGCACAGGATGGTCTTTTCGAATCCAATGACTGCAAGACTTGCCGGGCCTGCGTGGACATCTGTCCCGTGAGTGCGCTCTTCCTCAAAGACTCTGCAGCTGAAGCGTGACCCCTTTCACGCCGATCCGGACAGGGGCTTTCAGGGAACAAGAGATTTCATTGGTCCGGCGGCTTTCACCCTCTCTGCGCCACATCCAATCCCGCCATTTTGGATGAACAATCCATATGGATTCATCTTTCTTCAAGAAATAACGTTCAAGTAGTCTTCAGCCCAGGTCGAAATATTGGTTGCATCAACTCAACGCGCGCCATTGCTATGCATTTGGTCCGCGTCATCACTGAAGTCGACGGGCAACGGGCATGGGTGCGTTGACGCTGATGTAATCCTTTGAACAGATATTCAGTAGACCTGGACAGGGTCATTGGAGGTATGCAACGTGATCCGGCAGATGAGCTGCAACGAAGTCAAAGCCCTGCACTATGAGCTTCTGCTGAAGGATATCCTCGCCACGGCGGAAAAGCTTCCGCCCTTTCCTGACGTGGTCTGGAAGGTCATGTCGCTCCTCAGGAAGACGGCCCCTGTCCAGGAAATCGAGCAGGTCATCCAGTATGATCCCGCCATCACGGCAAGGATCCTGATGCTGAGTCAATCGGCATTCTACGGTCGCAAGACGAAGGTGAGCTCCCTTCGGGAGGCGATATTCGTACTGGGAAACCAGAAACTGATGCAAGTAGTCCTCACCAGCTGCGCCTCGCGGTTTTTCCAGAAGACGGGCAAAGGATCCGAAGGGGACGAACGAGACCTCTGGTACCATTCCGTGGCCACTGCAGTGACGGGGGAGACAATGGCTCGTCAAAGGAAGCACAAGAAGGTGCTGACCATCTACACGGCCTGCCTCCTCCACGACATCGGAAAGACCGTCCTCAATCAATATGCCAAGGTCTATTTGCACCTGAGAGTCGCCAATCCCAAGCTCGACGGACGCGGGCTCATCTCTGCGGAGCGCAAGACGCTGGGCATTGACCACCAGGAACTGGGAGAATTGATTGCCCGGCGTTGGCAATTCCCCAAGGAGGTCGTGGAAGCCATCGGCCACCACCACAATCCCCAAGCCGTGACACATGATGCAGATCTGGCCATGGTGGCTTACATGGCTGATCGGATTGTCAACGACATGGACCAGGAATACGCCGAAACCAATCCGCTGGAACCCGAGAAAGACCCCGTGTTCGCCCAGTGGAAACTGGATTCTGCCGACATAGAAAAGCTCCAGAACAAGATCGTGGACGCCATGGAAGGCATTCAGCACTTCCTCAACAACTGAGCTGCTTTCGGATCATGTCCTTGATCAGGCGTTGATGGCATATCACAGGTTTGATCGGGGGTCATCTGGGTGACACGGATGCTTTCATGGCATCGGAAAAGAAAGGGGCGTGGTTGGAAGTGAAGATGGGCGGCTCCCGCTTGAGGATTTGAGCGATCAGGGGGTGCCGCTTGAGCTCTTTGTCCAGAAATTGTCTCACCAGCGATCTATCCCATCCCAATGGATGCCGGAACCCCGCATACAGGGATAGATCCCCCTCATAGTGCCGGTAAGTCCTCATCCCTTCGAAAAATCCGCTGTTTACGGGAAGGTTGAACAACGCCAGATTCAGGTGGTCGATGGAGGAGCTGTTCCGAACGGAAAACTCCAGGGTCTGTCTTGCGTCAACTTCCGTCTCCGAGACGGTCCCAAAGAGCAGATAGACATAGGTGGAGATCCCGGCCCGCTTCAGACACTTCAGAGCCTCCTCGGCAGTCTTTACTTCAAGGCCCTTCCCTTCCGCGTCCAGCACTCTTTGAGAACCGGACTCGATCCCCAGCTTCAGCATGGCACATCCCGAGCGCCGCAAGTCCGCACAGAAATCCGGATCACAGAGGTCTTCGGTCACCCTGGTGAATCCATACCAGGGAACCGGCAGCGGGTGCCGGCAGAGAGCCCTGAGCAATGCGGGACTCATGGCATTGTCCAGGAAGTGGATCAAGACCGGCTGGAACTGTTCGATATGAGACTTCAGATCCTGGAGAGCCCGTTCGGGATGGACGGGACGGTAGGGGTTCCCTTCCGCCTTTTCGGGACAGAAGGCGCACCGATTCCAATAGCAGCCGCTCGATGCGGAATAAGGCAGAATACGACCCGGAGCCAGATACTGGTCCCAGGGCAGGCCACCGTAGTCCGCCAGTAAACGCTCCGGCTCCTGGGGCTGATGACCCGACAGCTCAAGCACAAATGACTCCCCGGGGCCGTCCACCAGGGCATCCGCCAGACCACCAAAGGGATTCTGCCAGCCAGGCCCCCGCTTCCAGGACGTCACCAGACCGCCGCCCAGGATCACCTTGATGCCGGGGAAATGCCGGCGGAGCATGCCGACCATCGCAAATGTGCAGAGGGCCTGACTCATGAAGCACAGCGAGAATCCAACCACCGTGGGATTGTGCTGGTCCAGGATCTGGATGAGTCTTCTTTCCAGGAAACCGTGGAAAGGGACCCGCCCGGGCTCTTTCGAGGCGGCGATGAGGTCGTCGCTGCGCACAGGGAGCAGGTCGTCACCCGAGAGATTAGCCAATCCGGCGTGAAGGGAGCCTTCCCTGGAATTGACCTCGATAATCCGATTGAGATCGAGGACAGCCCTTTTGTAGCGGTCCAGATTGGAATATCCAGCCCGGCTCCTGAGCAGATTCAGATGATCGTTGCGGTGGCGCCGGCTTCTCAAAGTCCAGGTGTCGTGAACGAAATGCCGGTCCTCATGGATCTGAGCCGTCAGGGCTTCGATATTGGCATCCCAGACAAAACATCGGACCCCATGCCTCCGCAGGGCGCCGGCCAGCAGGGCGACGCCGGGTGGAGGCTCACTTGGCTTGGAAACGGGAGGGTAGATCAGGAGCATGTGCGTCTATCCGACTCGGCAAAAGGCTGCGAAAGCTGACCGTGCGCTCACGGAGACTCCCTGTTGGAGCTCTCACCCGGGAGTGAATCAACTCAACGTGTGCAAGCATATCCGGACCCGGCCCATTCGTCCACGACCGACCTTCACAGCAGTCCCTCATGGTCTTTCGGGCCACCCTAAACCATGAAAAGGCTCATGGCGGGCTGGTCTTCAACTCTAAACTCGAAACCCGTTACTCGAAACTCTTTTCAGGGCAGCCATGAAGAACACGATTCGATCTCCGTTCGTGTTGCCCTTCGTTCGTTGTCAAAGGCTCGCCTTTGGACTAAGATGATAGAGGTTGATCACGACCAGCGTCCTGGACTTTCCATCGGAATTCCCCGCACCTTCACCGTGGAGTGCTGCCAATGCAGTTTGAAGGAACCGAACGCTACTATCTGAATCCGGAGCTGCGCGAGATCGTCAACATCGCCATCGCCATGGGAAAGCCCCTGCTCCTGACCGGAGAGGCCGGCACGGGAAAAACGCAGCTCGCTTTCGAGATTTCCCGCTCCCTCGAGCTCACCATGGAAGAGGCCCGCTGCAAATCCACCTTCAAGGGTGAAGAGCTCTGCTACGTTTACGACACCGTTCTCCGATTGAACGACTCGCGCTTCGGAAGCGGAGAGACCGGACGCAACGTCAATGACATATGGGACTACCTGAGATTCGGCCCCATCGGCCGGGCGTTTCTGGCCGGGGACCGTAGGGTGCTGCTTCTGGATGAGATCGACAAGACGGATTCGGATGCTCAGGACAACCTCCTGGACGTCCTGGAAGAGGGATCATTCATCATCCGGGAGATCAACCACAAGGTCTCCGCCAGGCAGACTCCCATCATCATCATCACCAGCAACGCCAAGCGCGAGCTGTCCGACCCCTTTCTGAGGCGCTGTTTCTGCCACTACATCCCCTTCCCTCCCCCGGACGAGATGCAGATCATCGTTCGACTGCATTTCCCGGACATTGCAGAGCCCCTTCTGGATGCCTGTCTCACGACCTTCTCTCGCCTGCGGGAACAGGGGTTCGAGAAGCCCCCGGCCACTGCTGAGCTCCTGGACTGGATCGGAGCCCTCAAATCCAGCGGTGCGCGAGCGCCCGGCGCCGGCAAGGAGGTGAATCACATCGGGACGCTGCTCAAGCGCACCGAAGATTTGCTCAAGTTCCGCGGGGTTCGTCGAACGAGCCGTTTCTAGTTTGCAGGAGCCCCTCATGATCGGTTTCGTCTATCACCTGCAAGACGCCGGGATACCGGTCAGCGTGCAATATGTCCTGGAATTCTACCGGGCTCTGCAACGTGGGTTGGCCAGAAATCTGGATCAGCTCTTCGTGCTGGCCCGGCTCGTTTTCGTCAAACGTGTGGAGTACTACGACGTGTTCGAGCAGGCCTTCGCCTCCTTCTTTCTGGGGGCGGAGGGAACCGCACCCGCCGTGAACTGGGAAGAGCTCATTGCCGGAAAGCCTTTCCAGGAATGGCTGCGGGACCAGTTGGAGCAGGGGCTGCTGACTCCCGAGGAGCTCCGGGAATTCGACACCGAGGAGCTCCTGGCGCGCTTCTGGGAGACGGTCCTCAAGCAGGAGGGGAGACACCAGGGAGGCAACCAGTGGGTCGGCACACGGGGGAGGTCCCCTTACGGCCACAGCGGGCACCATGCAGGGGGCATGCGGGTCTACGGACAGAGCCTCTACGGATCGGCTCAGAAGGTGATCGACGACCGGCGATACATCAACTACAGTGACCAGTCCAGCCTGTCCAACGAGAACCTGCGGCAGGTGCTGACTTCAATGCGCAGCCTGAGACCGCTCGGCCCGGAATCCGAGCTCGACATCGACGAGACCATCGCCAAAACGGCGAAGAACGGCGGAGAAATCGAGCTGATTTTCCGCAGGGAGCTGAGGAATCGGCTGAAGCTCATCGTCATGGTGGATAACGGAGGGTATTCCATGACGCCATACATTCCCCTGGTCAAAACCATCTTCACCAAACTGCGGGATATGTTCCGTGACGTCACCTTCTATTACTTCCACAACTGCATCTATGGCACCGTCTACCGGGACCCTCAAAGAACCCAGAGCGTCAAATGGGAAAAACTGGTGAGCGAGAACAAAAGCACCCGCCTGATCCTCATCGGAGACGCCAACATGGCGCCGGCCGAGCTCATGGCGGCCTACGGCTCCATCGAGATGACGCACACCATTCGCAAACCGGGGAAGGAGTGGCTTCATGAACTGAAGACCGCGTTCCCGGTGAGCATATGGCTCAACCCCATCCGCAAGGACCATTGGGGCCGCGAGAGCACGACCATTCAGCAGATCGGGCGCATCTTCCGCATGGAGGACCTGACTCTGGCCGGAATCAAGAATGCCGTGTCCTATATGAATATCCAGGGGCAGACCTACGACAGCCAGTAATCCCTTTGCGGGACTTCCGAAGATCTGCGGGCGGTCTCTCGAACCCTGGGCCGTTCGTCAGGCTTTTCGATCTTCCGAAGGGCTCCGATTCCCCCCTCAGGACTGATCGATCCATGGAACAGGCCCCGCAAAACTCGAAGCCCTGACTTGAGACTTGAAACGTGAAACGTGAAACCTACGATGACCGCCATCAATCGTGAGACGAGACATCTGCTGGGAAAGGCCGTTCACCACTACGGGCTCATCGAGGACGGCGACCGCATCGCCGTGGCCGTGTCCGGAGGCAAGGACAGCCTTGTGCTCCTGTGGCTGCTTCGCGAAAGGTTGAAATGGATTCCCGCTCGCTACCAGCTCCTGGCCATCCACGTGGATCCCGGCTTCGACACAGAGACCTCCGACACACTGCGCGGATTCTTTCTACAGGAGGGCTTTGAACACAGGATCATCCACACGGACCAAGGTCCGAGAGCCCACGCCGAGGAAAACCGCGAGAATCCCTGTTTCCTGTGCTCCCGCCTCAGGCGCAAGGTCCTCTTCGAAACCGCCCGGGAGAACGGCTGCGGCAAGATCGCACTCGGACACAACCAGGATGATCTGATCGAGACCTTCTTCATCAACATACTCTACGGAGGTCAACTGGCCGGCATTGTTCCCCGGCAGCCCTTCTTTGGCGGAGAAATCGTGGTCATCCGCCCCCTCGCCCTGCTCTCCTCTCGAAGGATCGCCCAACTGGCGCGACGACTCGAGCTTCCCGTCACGATCAACCTCTGTCCGTCCGCTGAGAACAGCAGACGGCGGGATGTGCGACGCATGCTGGATGTGCTGTACGGTTCCAACGAGAAAGTGCGGGGCAACATCTTTCACGCCATGAGCAACGCCAACCTGGAGTATCTGCCGCCCCCTCTGGATGCGTCCGGCCGCAACCGTGGAAACCTCCTGGATGTCTGGCTCAACAAGGGCTGTACTCCGAATGCCGGTGAGGGAAAGGACCGTGATGGAGGTTCGGCTCCGGATCCCAAATCGCCATGAGAGCAGCGCTGTGAGCAGTTGCTCATGCCCCTTCGTGGCACCCTGAATGATGAAAAGGGTCACGCCTGATGGGGCGGTCTTCAACTCGAAACTCGAAACGATTCATAGCAGCAGTGGCCCCCCATCTGCAGAAAGAGACCTCATGAAGACATTGTACCTCGTGGATGGCAGCTCCTATATCTACCGAGCCTTCTATGCCCTGGGTCGCTTCAGCAACTCCAAAGGGCTCCCAACCCAGGCTGTGTACGGATTTGCCACCATGATCGCCAAAGTGGTCCGCGAAAAGGAGCCCGACTATCTCTGCGTGGCCTTTGATGCTCCGGGGCCCACCTTTCGACATCAGCGCTTTGCGGACTATAAAGCCACTCGGCAGAGCATGCCCGAAGATCTGATCGTTCAAATCCCGTATATCAAACGTCTGGTGGCCCTGCACGGGATCCCCCAGCTGGAGATCGAGGGCTACGAAGCGGATGATCTCATTGCCACCCTCACGCTCAGGGGTGTCGAGCATGGCCTCGAGGTGATCATCGTTGCGGGGGACAAAGACCTTCACCAGCTGGTCAGGGACCCTGGTGTCACTCAATGGGACCCCCAGAGGGACCGGGTCTTCACCGAAGCCTCGGTCGAAGAGAAGCTGGGAGTCAGGCCCTCGCAGGTGAGGGATTACCTCGCTCTGGTGGGCGACAGCTCGGATAATGTTCCCGGGGTCAAAGGAGTGGGCGAAAAGACCGCCAGGCAGCTGATCCAGCAATGGGGGTCGCTGGACGTCATTTACGATCAGCTGCAAAAGATCAGCTCGGCTTCCGTCCGAAAGAAGCTTCAGGAAGGAAGGGAAAAAGCCTTGCTCTCACGGGAGCTCGTGACTCTCGAATATCACGCCCCGGTGAACATGGACATCGAGACCTTGAAACCGGCTGGAGCGGATGTGGCTCCATTGAGGGAGCTCTATGAAGAACTGGAATTCAAGAGCCTGCTGGAAGGACTTCCAAGAACATCGGGTCCCGATGATGCCGCCCGCAGCGGAAAGGAGCCCGAAGACAACCAGAGCGGATGCCCGGGAGCATTCAGGCTCATCTCGCACGATGATTTCCTCAATAGCATAGGCGAAACCGCAGGCCACGAACCCTTCCCGATCCAGACAACGGTGATCCCCGGCCAACAGCCGATGCGAGCTCGGCTGGAGGGCATTGCGGTCTCCGCACATCCGGGTGAAGCGGCTTTCTGGCCTTTGGAGGGGGCTGCCGGCAAAGCCTCTACGGATGGGCCCCGACTGGACGACGCCCTGTGCCGTTTCCTTTCGAACCCCGCAATCCCCAAGGCCGGCGAGGATCTCAAAGCCGCCTGGATCCATCTTAAACGGTATGGCTGCTCTCTGGAAGGCACAGTCTTCGATACGGGAATTGCGGGATACCTCCTCGACCCCGGCGCCCAGAGCTATGGAATGGACCGTCTGGCGGCCGAGTATCTCAAGACGGATTCGAACGCAGAAATTCAGAAGGGAGGGCGCGGGGGCGATGTGCCCGCCTCAAAGGAGGAATCCTGCAGGGTGGTGAGTCTCATGGGCCGGCTGATCCCCCCTTTGCGAAGCAGCCTCGAGAGCGCCGGTCTTCTGGAGCTTTTCGAGCGTATTGAAATGCCCCTGGTGCCTGTCCTTGCCGAAATGGAGCATCAAGGCATCCTCCTGGACGCCGGCAAGATTGAAAGCCTCGCCCAGCATTTTCAGCGGGAGATGGATCGAAAAACCGCCCGTATCTATGACCTGGCCAAAGAGGAGTTCAACATTCAGTCGCCCAGGCAGCTGGCATCCATTCTGTTTGACAAGCTGGGACTCCGGGTCGTCAAGAAGACCAAGACCGGCCCGTCAACGGACATGAGCGTCCTCGAGGAGCTTGCCCTGGAGCATCCCCTGCCGGAGCAGATCCTCGCCTACCGGAGCCTTGCCAAGCTGAAGGGAACCTATGCCGACACCCTCCCAGGCTTGATCAACCCTGAAACCGGAAGGATCCACACCTCCTTCAACCAGACGGTCGCCGCCACGGGCCGTCTCAGCAGCTCCGACCCCAATCTTCAGAACATCCCGGTCCGCTCGGAAGAGGGGATCAAGATCAGGGCGGCTTTCGTTGCCCCACCCGGCTGCGTGCTGCTTTCGGCCGATTATTCCCAGGTCGAGCTGCGAATCCTGGCCCACTGCAGCCAGGACCGGCATCTCATCGAAGCCTTTGAAACGGATTCGGATGTTCACCGGCACACTGCCGCCGAGATGCTCAACATCCCTCCGTTGGAGGTCACCCCGGAAATGCGCCGTCAGGCCAAGATGATCAACTTCGGGATCATTTACGGCATGAGTGCCTTCGGCCTTGCCCAGCGGCTCCACATCACGCCCAAGATGGCAAAGACGGCCATCGACCGCTATTTCGACCGTTACCGGGGCGTCAGGACTTACATTGACGAGACGGTGAACAAAGCCCGGTCCCTCGGATACTGCGAAACCCTCCTGGGCCGGCGGAGGCCCATTCCCGAACTGCAAAGCCGGAACCGCAACATTCAGCAGCTGGGAGAGCGGCTGGCGGTCAATACACCCATCCAGGGCAGTGCCGCCGATCTGATCAAGAAGGCCATGATCGACATCAGGCGGGCACTGAGACAGGAGCAGCTCCGGACGGCCATGATCCTTCAGGTGCACGATGAGCTGGTTTTCGAGGTGCACGAAGACGAGCTGGAGGCAGCCAGGGATTTGATTCGCGAGAAGATGGAAAGTGTGTGGCCCCTTTCCGTGCCGCTCAAGGTGGACATGGGATGGGCAGCGGACTGGGCGGGGGCTCACCCTTAGTACAGGTGCACAGAATAAAGAGATCGTATTCCTCGTGCGTCATCCCCGCGTGCTTTTGGCGGGGATCCAGCCCTGTGAAAGACTCTGGATTCCCGCCAGGAACATGCGGGAATGACGTCTAATACGGTCACTCTTTTGTGTCGTGTTGCCCTTAGAGGGACGCCGGCATATCGACGGATCCTGAGAACAAAAGAGCCGCCCTTGTGGGGCGGCTCTTCAAGCATATGCAACCGGGTGTCGGTAAGGCTTATTCGGAGGCTTTGGCCTTCTCGAGCTCGGAGCGAAGGCGTTCGGCTTCCTGCTTGTACTTCTCGGCTTCTTCTTTGTAATCGGCGCCGGGAGCGGCTGCAGCCTCTTCCTGCTTCTTGGGGAATGGGAGTTTGTCTTTGACTTCGTCATATCCAAGATAGGCGGCCATGGCGCCACCCAGCAGGAGCATCAGGGGAACCGCACCCGCCAGAAGATGCAGGAATGGGCCGAAGAACGCGAAAATCCCTATAAGCCCCAAGAAAGCTGCCGCAATACCTCCCAAGAAAACCTTCATAATCCTTCCTCCTTTAACAGTTTCGCAACACGTTTGGAATCACCCACATCGTAGAGAACCACTTTGACCGCTGTGCGACAACGACCGACCACCCTCAAATTACAAGGAAAAACGGCTACTGCTTAGCACGCCGAACCTAAGATTGCAAGACCCAAATGCATGGATGCCGCCATGCGTGCCACCCTGCCGGGACTGTCTTTGTTGGCCCGCAAGCGTCCAACAGGCGAAAGTGTCGATGGCGAAGGCAAAGGGGTGGGCCCCGATCACCTGGACGAGCAAACGATCATGATTTGAACGTGTTGACATGCTCATCGCTCGATGTTTTCCGGGTCACGAGAGCTCCTTGATTCAAATAACCAACATCACTCTGCGAAGCTGTCTCAGTCACATTGGCACAGAGGCCCAGGTGCTTGCATATTCCCTCCACCAGCTCCAGGTTCTTCTCGGTCCCTTACTGCACCTAACCGTTGAGGTCTATGCTCCCGGCGCCTTCCAGTTTCAAGATGACCTTACGGGCAATCAAATCCAGGGTTGACCGGGAAGTTGAAAAGTTGAGGAATTCACAGGCACTGATCAGAGGCGGGCAGGCGGGTCGCATGTGCACCTCCCGTGCGCTGTGGTCGAACAGCAATTGAACGTCATTATTGAGCTGGGTCCCGCGACCTCATGAGCCGAAATCTCAAACCACAAAAGGACTCAACTTGCTAGGCTGAGTCCTTGAATTTACTGGGGTGAGTGATGGGACTCGAACCCACAGCCTCTGGGGCCACAACCCAGTGCTCTAACCGTTGAGCTACACCCACCATCCATGAAGTGGAGAAGTTATCTTGATAGCAGACATTGGCTCCGGAAGCAAGAAGAAATCAGGCACTCGGGCGTCCACTTCGAGCCTGGGCGCGTGAGCGCGACTGCCCCTTGTCGCTCGCTCCAGCCACTTTCAGTAACCGGCGAAAAGCTGGACGCAAAGGTTGCCGTAGCATCCAATCCCGACCAGCTGGTATTCGGGGTTGAGCAGGTTCTCACGGTGCGTCCGGCTGTCCATGAGTGCCCGGTGCATGGCTTGGGCCGAGGCATCACCGCGCACCAGGTTCTCCCCCGCACAACGGAAGCGGCTGCAGGAATAGACCAGATCCCAAACGGGGTTCTTTCCCGTCCTGGCATCCTTGTGATCGAACCGACCGCTCCGGGCCATCTGCCTGGCACGCTGTTCAGCCGCGGTGGCCAGGCAGTCATCCCAGCGCAGTCTTGCGTTCTCCCGGCTGGCCAGCCTGTAGAGCTCATGTTCCAGAGACGGTCGAACGTCTTCACGTTTCTGGTGGACCTGAACCGGCGGCTGAGGCTGCACCCAGGTCCTCCGATAATCCTGACTCCCGCACGATGCGGCCAGAACGGCGCCCAGGCAAACCGCAAAATGGCCCCACACCAGCACGTGTCGGAACTTCCAACGCACCATCGTTGCTTCACCTCGGATTCTCTGTTAGTAAGGAGTCCACCCTTGCAGTGCAGATGACGACCCGACCCGCCCAAGGTCCAGCACCCCGATCAATGGACATGACGCATAGACTCCATCAGACTTCGAAGGACCCAAGGGCTGCAAAGGAGGGGTGACCGTCCGTTGCAATGACTCGGGCCAGCAGCTTAATCCCAAAAGACGCGGCGGGCAACATCCAGGCTCAGGAACTGGATACCCTGCGGCACCAAACTCGGCGAAAAGGACTAACCCCACCAAGGGAGATGCCATGAGCTCATTCGTTCACCTGCACGTCCACACACAATACAGCCTTCTGGACGGCGCCATTCGTCTGAAGGACCTCATTCATACGGCACGCAGCTACGAGATGCCGGCGGTCACCATCACCGATCACGGCAACATGTTCGGAGCCCTCGAATTCTACGAGAAGGCCAGGAGCGCAGACATCAAGCCCATCATCGGCTGCGAGGTGTACCTCGCTCCGCGAAGCCGATTCGACCGACAGGTGAGGGGTGAGGCCGGCGGTCCCGCCGAAGAGGACCGCAGCTACCACCTGCTCCTTCTGGCCAGGGACCGGGCGGGCTATCAGAATCTGCTGAAGCTGGTTTCCGCCGCCTACCTCGAGGGTTTCTACTACAAGCCCCGCATCGACAAGGAGATCCTGCGGCAGCACTCCGAAGGCCTCATCGCCCTCTCCGCCTGCCTCAAAGGTGAAGTGGCCTCCCATCTGCTGAAGAACCAGGCCGAGCACGCCCGTCGGGCCGCACGGGAATATGCGGAAATCTTCGGGCCGGATGGCTTCTACCTCGAGCTCCAGGCCAACGGGCTTCCCGAACAAGCCATCGTCAACGACGGCCTCATCGCCCTCGGCAGAGAGCTGGGTCTCCCGCTCGTGGCCACCAACGACTGCCACTACCTGCGGAGGAGCGACGCCCGCGCTCACGAGATCCTTCTTTGCATCCAGACCGGAAAGACCATCCTCGATGAGAAGCGCATGAAGTTCCAGACGGACCATCTCTATTTCAAGTCACCCGATGAAATGGCCCGCGAATTCGCTCACGTTCCGGAAGCGCTCGAAAACACTTTCCGCATCGCCGAACAGTGCAATCTCAAACTCGAGCTTGGCCATTACCATTTCCCGGTCTTTCCCCTGGACCCCGGGGAAAGCGTCGACGACCGGTTCGAAAAATCCGCGTGGGAAGGATTTCGGGATCGGCTGGCTCTCATCGGCAAGAGGCGCCCGGATTTTTCCGATCAGGATGCAAAGGACTACGAGGAACGGCTCCGCTACGAGCTCGACGTCATCAAGGAAATGGGTTTTGCCGCTTACTTTCTGATCGTGGCCGATTTCATCAACTACGCCAAGAATCGTAAGATCCCCGTCGGTCCTGGCCGCGGATCCGCTGCGGGCAGTCTGGTGGCCTATGTCATGAAGATCACCGACCTGGACCCCATCGAGCACGGGCTCATCTTCGAGCGCTTCCTGAACCGGGAGCGCATCAGCATGCCGGATATCGACGTGGACTTCTGCGTCCACGGCCGCGAAGAAGTGCTCAAGTATGTCGCCGACAAATACGGAAAGGACCGGGTGGCCCAGATCGCCACCTTCGGGACCATGCAGGCGAAGGCCGTCATCAGGGATGTGGGGCGGGCCCTGGCCATGCCATACAACGAAGTGGACCGGATCGCCAAGATGATCCCCCCGACCCTGGGGATGACCCTGGAGAAGGCGTTCCAGGTTGAGCCCCGCCTCTCTGAAATCCAGCGCGACGACCCTCAGATCCGGGAGCTTTTCGAAATCGCCTTCGCCCTGGAGGGACTCACGCGGCATGCCTCCACCCATGCCGCGGGCGTGGTCATGGCCGACAAGCCCATCGTGGACTACATGCCGCTCTATCGCGGCCAGGACGAGGAAGTCGTCACCCAGTATTCCATGAAGTATGTCGAGAAAGCCGGCCTCATCAAGTTCGACTTCCTGGGACTGCGGAATCTCACGGTCATCCACAACGCCGTGCAGCTCATCCGCGACAACCATGGCATCGAGCTCGTCATGGACGAGCTCACCCTGGATGATCCGGATACCTATGCTCTGCTCAGCAGGGCTGACACAACGGGGGTTTTCCAGCTGGAAAGCTCAGGGATGCGCGACATCCTGCTGCGACTGCGGCCCGAGAATTTCGCCGACATCGTGGCCCTGGTGGCGCTCTACCGGCCGGGCCCCCTCGAGAGCGGTATGGTGGAGAACTACATCCAGGGAAAGCACGGGCAGATGGTGACCTACGATCTCGAAGAGCTGCGGTCCATCCTGGAGCCCACTTACGGCGTCATCCTCTACCAGGAGCAGGTCATGAACGTGGCCAGCGTCCTGGCCAACTACACCCTCGGGGAAGCCGACATCCTGCGGCGCGCCATGGGCAAGAAGAAACCCGAAGAGATGAAGGCCCAGCGGGACCGCTTCCTCTCCGGAACAGAGCAGAACCGCATCGATAAGGCCAAGGCGAACCACATCTTCGATCTCATGGAGAAATTCGCCGGATACGGCTTCAATAAATCCCACAGCGCCGCCTACGCCATCATCGCCTACCAGACCGCCTACCTCAAGGCTCACTACCCGGTGGAATTCATGGCCGCGCTGCTGAACAGCTTTCTCAACAGCACGGACCAGGTGGTCAAGCTCATCAACGAATGCGGCGAGAAGAAGATCGAGATCCTGCCGCCCGACGTCAACGCGAGCAACAAGGACTTCTCGGTGGTCGAGGGAAGAATCCGGTTCGGCCTGGGGGGCGTCAAGAACGTGGGCGAAGCAGCCGTGGAGGTGATCCTGCAAAGCCGCGACGCAGAGGGCTCCTTCAAGTCCGTTCACGACTTCTGCCAGCGGGTGGACAGCCAGAAGGTCAATCGGCGCGTCACCGAGCAGCTCATCCGCTGCGGCGCGTTCGATTCACTGCATCCCAACCGCGCTCCGGTGCTCGCTGCCCTGGACGAGGCCCTCGACCGGGCCCAGGCCTATCAGCGCGACCGCGCTTCGGGTCAGATGAATATGTTCGACCTTCTCAGGGCTAAGAAGAACGTTGCCCCCGCCGCTCCCAAGCTTCCCGATGTGCCTGAATGGGACTCCCGCATGAAGCTCCAGTATGAAAAGGAGTCGCTGGGCTTTTACATTTCCGGACACCCGCTCGACTTCTACGCCGACCAGATCGCCAAGCTCTGCACGACGCAGACAACGGGAGCCAAGGAACATCGCGAAGGCGCCGAAGTCATCCTCTGCGGAGTGCTCAGCGTGATCAAGGAGCTGACCACCAAGAAGGGCGACCGCATGGCTTTCCTGACCCTGGAGGACAAGGAGGGGACCATCGAAGTGGTTTCGTTTTCCGACACCTACCAGCAGAGCAAGGATTTGCTGGAGGAGGACGCACCTGTGGTCGTCATCGGAAAAGTGCAGCACGACGAGAAGAGTACCAAGGTCATCGCCGCCAAGGTTTTGAACCTGGACGATGCTCAGGTTCAGACCGTTGATGCGGTGCACATCCACCTTCCGGCCGGGACCACGGATCAGGATGTGCTCACGCGACTCAGGCATCTGCTCATGACCCACCCGGGTGAGTGCAAGACCTTGCTGCACCTCAATGTGGACGGGAAAGCCGAAGCCGTCATCGCCCTCAGCCCCAAACTCCAGGTCAGCCCGACCACCGGCTTTTTTCAGGAGATGACTCAGCACTTCGGCAAGGATTGCTTGCAGACGGTCCTGAAGACTTGCCACATTTCCAATAACTGAGGGCGGGTATAGGTTTCGAGTTTCGAGTTAGGGCTCGGAGGAGCAGGGGGTGGATGCCGGGGGGCGAACCTCAGAGCGGCCTCTGCTGACCTTCGGTTGAAGAGCTGAAGGGATGGCTGTGTGTGCGGCAGTGACATGAAATGAAGACTGGGCACGGAAGCCAGTCTTTCTGATTGGCCCTCAGGCAGTCAGCCCTGGTCGGGGGAGGTGGTCCCGGCGAGGGCAGCACCGTCGCCTTCCGGACCGTACCGCAGGAAGAGGCTGCAGAGCGATGCGACGGCCATTGCTGCACCCAACAGCAGAAAACCCAGGGAAAATCGCTCCTGTTCCGCCAGAAACCCCATGAAGCTTGGAATGACACCGGCTCCCACGAGGACGGCGATGGGGGTGCAGAGCGAGATGGCGATCGAACGCCGCCGCGGTTCGACAATGCGGGAGAGGACGGCAAAACCCGCGGGGAAAAAGCACACCGAGAGAACCGACTGCAGGATCACCACCGGTGCAATCCAGGATTCGCCGGCCCAGGCGAGAAGTCCCGTGAAGATCCCCGTCAACAGGGAGAAGAGGAAGATGGCGCGCCTGGCTCCCAAACGATCCGCGAACATGCCGGAAATGAGCGCCATGAGCACACCGGGTATCCGCGCCACCGCCGTCAAACCGTTGGCCGCCTCCAGTTCAAACCCCTTGGTCGTTACGAGATACAAGGGGGTCATGGTGTACACTCCTATGCTTCCTCCAACGGCCAGCCCAAACAAAACCACCATCATCCAAAATGCGGGCAGGACTGCGATCTCCCTGAGCGCAAGGAGCCCCGGGGATTCTCCTCGGAATTCACCACCCCTCCCCTTCCACGCATAGAGCACCGCCATGCCATAGCTTTGCAGCCCCATGAAGGCGAAGAGAGACCTCCATGAATGTTCAGGCCCCAGGATATCCACGATGACCGGTGCCGCCACAAATGCCAGATTCGGAGCCAGTTCGTGAATGGCCAGAGCCTTCCCCCAGTGCTCGGCTTTGACCAGGGACGTGATGCAGGCGATGCCCGACGGAAAATAGAGCCCCGCGCCAAGCCCCATGAAGAAAAGGGAGGATTTCAGGAGGAAGATGGAGTCGCTCCGGGAAACGCCGAGGGATGCCGTGCCCAGGAGTCCGCACGCAACCAGGATGACCGTTCGGTGAGAGATCCTTGAGCTCACCACTCCTGACATCAGCAGACCGATGGAGACACCGGCAGAAATCAGCAGAAAGAGCCGACCCGCCTCGGCATGACCGATCGCAAGCTCCCCCTCGATGCTCATGAGGAATGGGGCCAGGATGACCCTGGGAAGAAAACTCGAGAAGAAGATGCCCGCCAACAAAAGGAGTACGGGAATTTGGGCACGAAAAGGTGAGGTACTGGCGACGGAGTGATGAAGCGACATGGATTTGGGATATCTCTTCTTCTAGGATTCTGCGACAGGATTCCGTTCCCGCTCCATCTCCAGGATCGTCCAAAATCCAAACCACTGGGCAGGTGGAGTCATCCAGATGAGAATCGGGCAGGCCGAGGGGCTTCCAGTCCTCAGGCCAACGTCTGCAGCCCCACGCCATCGATGGTCCGTCGAAGGCCCTCGCGGAGCTGCACCCGGGGCCTCCAGGGGGAGTTGTTTTCCAGGGCGGCGATGGAAGCCAGAGAGTGACGGATATCCCCTGGCCTCTCGGGCATGAAGCGATGAGGGAAAGCATTCCCCGCCAAGTCCCGGATGGTGTCGGCGAGCTCGAGGATGGAAATGCTGACGCCGGTTCCGGCGTTATAGACGCCGGGAGGCAGAGGCATCCTGAAATCCCCCAGGCCGGCTGCCGCCAGGTAGGCTGATACGATATCCGCCACATAGATGAAGTCCCGCGTCTGCTGCCCATCCCCGAAGATGGTGAGGGGCTCACGCGCCAGGGCAAAATCGATGAAGCGGGAAATGACCCCGCTGTAAGGGCTCCTGGGATCCTGGCGTGGTCCGTAAATGTTGAAACAGCGCAAAGCCACCCCGATGGAGCTCGACGCCACGCGCTGTGAGCTCAGGTGCTTGGCCCGCCCGTAAGGGCTCAAATGCTTCGTCTCTGGCGTGATATAGCCTTCCAGGAGGGGCAGTCGCTCGTCCTCCCCATACTCCGCCGCAGACCCCGCAAAAACAAAGCGGCTGAGCCCCAAATCCTCGGCCTCCCTGAGCAGATCTTCGGTCGCACGCCAGTTCACGCGCATCGTCTCTTCTTCATGGTCCACCGAATAGGGAACGCTCACAATGGCCGCGAGATGGAAACAGACATCCAGCGCAGGATACTCCTTCCTCAGCCGACCCAGAAGACCGTGCTCCTCCACCGAGCCCTCATGGAAACGAAAGTCCGGATGGTTCTGGAAGGATTCCATGTTCTCGCGATGCCCGGAGAAGAAATTGTCCACCCCGACCACCGGCAAGTTCAGGGCGAGCAGAGCCTCCGCCAGATGGCTGCCGACAAACCCGGCGACTCCCGTGATCAAACACCCTCTACTCATACGCACTCCCGCCTCTCATACGGCCTTCCAACCCATGAGGTAATAGGCCGATATCGTTAATATTTTTCCGTGGCATTCCCCTGGGAGATTCCCATATTCGAACAAATCTTCTGGAGGTCCGGCGCAATGTGTAATAGTCTTCGGGCTGCTCTCGTGCAGAGAGGTACGAAGTCAGGTTCCTGAAGGAGTGAAAGATCGCCCATGCTTTTCCGTCATCAATGGCTTGTCGTCGTCATCGTCTGCGTAGCACTGTCGGGCTGTGCGCCCAAACGCCTCGTTCGGACCCCGGACTATCCACCCAAAGATCCCGGGCTGTCGGAACGGAAGATCACCAAGGACGAGCTCAACCGGATCAGTCGCAAGCATTCCGAAATCGACTACCGCACCTCCCTCGAGATACTGGCGCGCTTGAACACACGCGACCGGGACTACATCGAGGAGGACATCAAGAAGGGGAAAAAGATCAAGGTTCCCAACGACTTCAAGTATTACAAAACCTGGACTCCCCTGCCCAGAGAAATCCCTGAGGTGAGCCACCTGTCCAAGTTCGTCCTCATTGCGAAGTCCATCCCCTTTGCCGGATGGTACGAAAAGGGGCATCTCCTGGAGGATACCTACATTTGCATAGGCAAGAAAGGGGAGTGGACCAAAGCCGGACTCTACAAGGTTTTGAAGAAGGATGAGCATCACGTTTCGGCAAGCTACCGCAATGCTTATGGGCAGCCAGCCCTGATGCCCTGGGCGCTTCGCATCTACGGCCACGTCTGGATCCATGCCGGGGACATCGAAGGTCCACTCTGCTCCCACGGCTGCATCAACCTTCCGCTGCAGCCGGCCGCAAAGCTGTTTGACTGGGCGAGCGCAGGCACGACGGTCCTGGTGATTGAATCCTTGAAGGACCTCGACAAGAACCTGCCCAGACGGCCCGTCAAATCGGCTCCGCCGGGAAAGCCCTCTCCAACCAGGAAGCCCGCCATCAAGCCCGCCCCGGCAAAGAAAGTCCCGGCGAAGTCAGCCGAGACCACAAGGCTTGATCAGGTTTGCTGCAGCGATCTGGAGTCTCTTTCGATGGCCGCCCGGACTCGTTCATCGATGTAGTCGTTGAGGGCCTTTTCAAGGGCGATTCTGGCCTGGTCCAGCTGTTCCTTCCGGCCGGCCTCCGCATAGGAGCTTTCGAATTCCATGGCGAGTCCACAATCCCAGTCGGACATGTGTACGGCAGATGTTTTCACCGGCTCACTTTTCACTTCAACGTAGTGGTCGATCATCGACAGAAGTGCTTCAAATCCCATTTTGTCTCCTCAGCAGGTTCGGTTCTTCATCGTGGAAAGCTTTCGATCGATGAACTGCGCAACGAGTGATTCATATTCCTTGCCCACATAACCCCGATAAGAAAAGAGCTCGAGTTTGGTCCGGTTCCAGAAAGCCACCAGATCCTCCTCCGATTCGAGACTGCTGATTTCACGGTGCATGGCATCGAGATACCGATCGCGAAGTCGGGATCGATGATACTCGAACATTTCCTTGAACAGCAGCCTCTGGTCGTCGGAAAAACTGACGGAGGCCAGCTGCCGCGTGATCCCTTCCTGGATCTCCTGGAGCTCCGAGAAGTGACCAGCCCGATCCAGGCTCGCCTGGATGGACTTGAGGATGTGCTCGTTGATCCTGAGCACCTGGTTCTCATAGACCTGCTGCAGTTCCTCCTCAAGATGCCTGGTGTCGTACGGAAGCTTGAACTTCAGCTCCCCGACCAGTTGAGCGAAACGGCGCGCCAGATCCTCGTGGCTCAAACTCCCCGTCAGGGCATCCGCCATTTGATGGTATTCAGCCGCATCCCTGTACACCACTTGAACAGCCGGCTCCTGGGGGTTCGCCTCGAAACGGACCTCTCCAAAGTTCTCGGAGATGGAAGCCGTGGATACTGCATCAAAACAACGCGTCGGGAATGGCATGTCCGTCAGTATGCTGCTCACCACCTGATGCCTGCGATCCACGACCTGCCCCAGCGCTCTGAAACTGATGAGCCCTCCCCGCGTCTCGGGGCCGTATTCCTTGTGGAACGTCTGAAAAGCGATGAGCAGGAGCTTTATGCAATTTTCGGGCTCCAGGAAACGGCCAAGCGGAGCGAAATGATAAACCCGCATGCCCGCCCCCAGGTGATCCAGGCAGTAGAGCAGGTAGTAGCGGATTTCGGCATCCAGTTGCGACAGGATCTGGAGCAGCTTTTCGGCTGACTTGATCTGCCGATCGAAGGTGTCCAGCCCGACGCTCTTGAGCTTCTTCTTGTGGTAGATGAAGTTGACCGGCATCCGCAGCAGGTGCATCTGAAGGTCCTGATAATCCACCCAGGGAAGCGACATCAGCTTCAGGAGCCTCTCGAGCGCCGCGCACTGCCTGCCGTGCCAGAGGGATTCATCCTCAAGATCTTCGTCCGTGAACCCGCAGTAGTGCCTTCCCTTGTCAAGCATCATCGGCGGACCATCGGCGGTCAGGCGGAAATCCGTCAACACGGCCTCACCCTTTTCCCGAAGCATCTCCCGCACCCTCTGTCTCCAATCCGCCGAAAGCGACAGGATTTGCAGGGCCAGGGCCCGATGCGAGAGGAACTGATCCAGGAGATCCGTGACCATGAGCCCCTCTTCCACGGCGGCAGCGGCCAGGATGGAGTGGAGGATGAACACGTCGATCAAACGGTCGTCCTCGTATCGGGTGTAGTTCTCCAGGGCGGTCAGCGGCTCCTCCCCCAGCAGGATGTGCCCGCTCAACCCGTGGTGGAGCACCAGACGGATGACCAGGTCCTCCACGTGGGAGTCCAGATCGTAGCTCTTGAGGATCCCGGCCTTTCGAAGAACCTGCGCCCCCCTCGCCGCGTGGGTCCAGCACAGATCCACCTCGGGGTGCACTTCACCGTAGGACTCGATCTTTCCGATGTCCTGGAACAGCAGGGCCAGAGTCAGCGCCTGGTAGTAATGGGGGCGCTGCTGGACCCTGTCCAGAAGGTATTCCAGGATGTCGAGCTGAGCGTGGCTGGCTCCGATCCCTTCTTCGGCAAGGGGGCCGAATTCATGCTTGGCCAGCTGATAGAAGGTGTTCGGATCCTGGAATGCCCCCCGATTCTTTGTGATGAGCGCCTGGAACTTCTCCAGGCAGTGCATGACGTAGCTTCCCAGCGGCTGCTTCTGACGCGTCGGCCAGTGCTCGATGAGACTCCCGAACACATGGAACTCGGGCAGCACTAGCCTGAGGACCTGAGGACAGTGGCTGGCCAGCACGCTGATGGTCTCATAGATTTCTTCGGGAATGAAGATCTGGCTCCGGAAGATCCCCTTCAGCCATGTCTCCATCTCGCCGATGATCTTCCCCTTCTCTTCGAGAATCTCCGAGCGCTGGAACGGGTCGCACCTGAGGTAACAGTGCTCCTGTGCCAGGTAATCGCGATAACTGGCAAGCTCCGAAAAGAGGCGCTCCATGTCCTGGAAGCTCTTCAGGGAGATCCCCCGCAGCCTTTGGGACTCGAAATGGAAGAGCAGGGCCTCGATCTGCACCAGATTCTCATCCACGTCCACATAAGAAACATCCAGCGCCCGGGTTTCCGGGTTCAGGACCATTCGCACGCCGCTGTCGAAGACGAAGGCCGAGCGTCCCGCAGCCAGTGTCTGCCGGACTTCCTGGAAAAACGCGGTGTGAAGACGCTCGATCTCGATCCGGTTCAACGTCTCACGGATCTGCCCGGCCCGCTCCTCCGTTCGATCCTCCGGGACAGCCGCCAGCATGGGGTTGAAATTGACGATGCGCTTCTCGGACGAGTGAACGGCAATCCAGAGCAGAACGAAGCCGGCATAGGCCCCCAGCCTGGGGAGCAGGTGGCCGGTCCCGTGGAACTCGGTCTCCAGAAACTGCCGAAAGAGAAAGGACTCGCCGAAGAGGTAGTCCCCCAGGAACTGCTCCTTGAATCGCTGAGCCGTGCGGGCGAGCTGAAGGGCCTCCTCCAGGCGCTGAAGCTTGTCGGGCTGGTGATCGCAGATGACCTCCCTCTCGAAGGCACCCTTATCGAGGAGCTCCTGCCAGTCATCCAGGAGCTCAAAGAGGTTGAACAGCTTCATGATCTCCCGGATGGCCTTGTTGCGCACCCCGCCCAGAGCGCTCACCTTGAGATCGTGGAGCTTCTCCCAGTCGATCTTGGGGTTGGTCGCCACGTTGATGGCATCGTCGTAGATGCGGTAAATCTCCCTGGCCTGTTCTCCGGTGAACTCGTCCCCGAGGGCTGCGGCGATTTCGGCGATGCTCATGAGCCTGCAGGCCCTCAGCAGCTCCAGGATCTCCGGGTAGTTGCCCTCTTTCGCTCGATCCGTGATGGGCTTGAGGGTCTTGGCGGGAAGCTTCCCGAACACGATGCGGCTCATGGTGCTGTGCCCCACCACAATGAGCAGGATCTCCCGGAGTTGGGCGGGGGTCAGACCGTGAAGCGCCAGCTTGGGAATGTTTTCGAGGATGGGTGTGACCGGCCCTTCAATGTGGTCGGGGTTCAGGATCTCCCGGACCTTCTCCAGTCTGGATCTCTGGGCCAGCAGCCGGAGCACCGCATTGAAGCTCTCGCTGTGGCTGCGAAAAGGATTGCTCAGTCGCGTCCGCTCCAGCTCCGAAAGCTTGTGGAATTCCTGATCGCGGATCTGCGTGAGCACAGTGAGGACATCCAGAACATATTTGAAGGAGTTCCGGTATTGGGCCACCAGGGGCAGACTGCAGCCCTGCATCCCTGAGGTCTTGATCTCGTCCTCGAGGTCTGCCAGGCTGATCTCCGGCTGTCGGGGACGGCCGGCGTACACAAGCAGGCTCTCGGGAAGCTCGCAGTCCACATCCAGACGTTCTTCCCAATACTGGCTCTGATGCTTGGGCGATTTCCTCCTCAGCTGAAGGGTCGAAAAGTAGGGCTCGAAGGCGACCTTCCAGGATTTTTCCGGATTCTTCATATAGGATTCGGGCAGCTTGAGATTCAGGCGCGGAAGCCCGTGGATTTCCTCGATGCTCAGCTGTTCGGGCCGCTGTTCGTTGAACAGCTGCCGAAGATGTGGCTCCGAATAAGCAAACCGCCCCAGGTAATAGTGGAGGTCCGCAACGTGAATATCCATTGTGGTTTTGGGCGCAGAGCTTGTATAGTCCCGCCGCGTGCTGAAAATATGCGAAAAGACCAGGAAGGACTTGAGCTCCTCGTCGCTCCTGAACCGCACGCGGCAGACGTGATCCTCCCTCGGGGCCGGAGCATGGGCCAGGACCAGGAACTGCCCGTTTCGATCCAGGAGATCATGAATTTTCCCGGCGAGATACATGGCATACTGCAGCAGACGCCGGCGGCTCAAAGATCTCCTGGATACGCGCGGCAGCTTCTGGCCCAGAAGGTACTCGAAAACATCGTTGGGGATGATCACGATGTCGAGGGGGATCCGCCACGAATGCAGCTTCTCCAGCGAGTCGAAGAGCACCATGCGATGGCTGGACAGGCGAGCCGCCAATTCATGCACGATGAGGTCGCGATCGGTGGTGAGCAGACCAATCTCGAGCCGCTCGGTCCGGGTCTCCCAGATATACCTGATGATCTGCTCTTCGATCTCATCGGCCTTGCCGTTGATTTCCCGAAGCGAGTGAGCCACCAGGTTGATGGGAATCAGGAAGTAGCGCTTTCCCGACGTGCTGAACCGGATGAGCAGGCCGAGCTTCTGGTAGATGGCGTTGAGGCTGCGGGCGTGTTTGGCTATCTCGTGCGGATCTTCGAAGTGAATGCTCTCCAGGAATTCGGTATCCGCATCGGTGAGAACGCTCTGCTCGATGAGTCCCAGCCCGTAGGCGTTGCCTCCGAAGCGGCTGGGCAGGTAACTGGGGTGGTCCTCCGAGGCGAAGGTCCCCATGGGAACATCCTGTGAATCGATGCCATACAGAGGGTAGTCTTCGGGATTGATGAGGCGAAAGAAACTGCCCTGGGAGTCGATGCCGTCCACTGCAAGCCTGTAGTCATCGGCCTTCATGGGGATTTCCATTGATATGAAGTCACGGGGAACCTCAAACTCCGGAGATTCCGCTTCCCTGAAGCTTTACGCATAGCATTTCCCAAAAACGAAAGCAAACGCGCTCTTCGGCATTGAGGTGTGAAAGATGAGGGGGATCGCCACCATGAATCGTTTCCTCATCGGTCTGGCCATGCTCGGGGGGATCGGGAAAGCCCCGGCAGCCGGCGGAACCCTGGCGACACTGGCGGCCGGTATTCCAGCAGCCTTCATCCTGGCCCAGTTCCCCGGTGGCGTTGCCCTTGCCATTGTCCTTGGTATCTCCGTGCTGGGCACGTTCGGAGCGGAGCTCACCATCCGGGAGCTCGGCCGAGAGGACCCCCGCGAGGTCGTCGTCGACGAGCTTGCCGGCTTCCTGATCACCATGCTCTGGCTCCCGGCCTCATGGGTCGCCCTTCTGGCAGGGTTCGCCCTGTTCCGCCTCTTCGACATCTGGAAGCCATGGCCCATCCGGTGGGTGGACTCCAATGTCAAAGGCGGCTTTGGAGCCATGCTGGACGACATCCTGGCAGGATTCCTGGCCCACCTCGTCCTCCGTCTGCTGCTCCGCATGCTGAACTGAAGGCTGGCCCTCCATCCAGCCGGTTTTCAACCCGATTCAGACGATCCCTCCGCTGCCTCCTCTCGAATCCCGGTGCCCGACTCCTCGATGGGCCGCCCGAGGATGCGGGCGGCCATGGCTTCGTAGAACCTTCTGGCCAGAAGGTAGGCGCCGCAGCCGATGCTCAACCCCACGACATCCCAGAGGATATCCAAGGGGTTCGCATCGCGGCCCGGAATGTAGGCCTGGTGGAATTCGTCCGCAAGCCCGTAGAGCGCGCCCGATACAACGACGCAGGAAAAGAATATGAAGGATTTTCCATGCCCCAGGAAGGCCTGCCAGAAACAGGAAAGAAAAAGAGCGAGGGTGAAGAATTCGACCAGGTGGAAATAATCCGCTTTGAAAGACAAGTCGGCACCGCTGAACGTTCGGTGAGAGAGCGAGAAGATGAAGAGTACGTAGAGGACCAGAGGACCCCAGCAGAGCGACGGGGTCATGGCCTTCCGGCGGTCCCGGTATCCCAGAAAAGCCGCTGCGACCGTGCCGCAACCGAGCAGGACAATGGGCAGCAGGATGTCCTGGGCCTTCACCTTGAAACAAAAGGTCACAGCGATCGCCCCCAGCGTTTGAGCTCCATAGATGGCAGAAACCCAGAACCAGGGACTCATCTCAATGAGTGCTCTGAACATGAAGGAAGCATGCGAGGCCTTGACGGGCATGATCTCGATCGTTCTTTCCATGGATTTGATCCATCACCTCCCGGTCCGATGGGGCTCATTGGCTGTGATTTCAGGCTCCACCCGTCCATTCCCTTTGCAGAACCGGCCGATCGTGTTTAATAGTACCGAGTGATCGGAACATGGACGCTGCCTTATTATCACTGAAGCTGAGAGATGATGTCAAACCCGCGCCGGACCAGAACCGAGTCAATCCACATCAGCGTCATTGCCGGAATGCTCACTTTGGCGCTTCTCTGGCATCCGAGCGCTGCCAGCGGTCTCACCGAGGAGGAGCTCAACACGGTGGAGGTCTACGAGCGTGTGGCTCCGTCCATCGTCAACATCACCACCGAGGCGTGTGAACCCGATTACTTCATGTGCGTCGTTCCCGAAAGGGGATCGGGTTCCGGTATTGTCCTGACTGAAGATGGCATTATCGTGACAAACCACCACGTCATTGCGGCGGCCCGAAATATTCACGTTTCGCTGGGCAACGGGCGGCAATTCAAGGCCGAAATCGTCGGCTCGGCACCCCAGCACGACGTTGCCGTGCTGCAAATCGCTGCAGGTGACACGCCGCTTCCTACGGCAGTACTGGGAGATTCGGATGAAGTTCAGGTCGGAGAAAAGGTTCTGGCCATTGGAAACCCCTTCGGACTGGGCCAGACCCTCACAGTGGGAAACGTCAGCATGACAGGTCGTGACATACGCCACCAGGGAGTCATCCTGCGCAACTTGATCCAGACGGACGCATCCATCAATCCCGGCAACTCCGGCGGGGCGCTGGTGAACTCCAGGGGGGAGCTGATCGGCATGAACACGATGATTCTCAGCCCAACCGGATCGAGTGTGGGGATTGGGTTCTCCATCCCCGTGAACCAGATCAGGAAGGTCACCCCCGGCATCATTCACACCTGGGGAAGGTGGGTTGGATGGGTGCTGGCGCTGCTCATCGTCGCCTGGATGATTCGCAGAATCTACTCGCCTCGAGTGGACATCTGAGTGACACTGTGATCCATTCTTTTTATGGGTTGAACAACCGAGTCGAACGATCACAAAAGGATTGGGGCAACCATGAGGTTTTCGAAATCTGCTCTACTGTTCACCGCGATCCTGTGGATGGAGATCCTTCTGTTGTTTTCGCCGCCGGCGGCTCTCTCGCTGACCGAAGATGAAAGAAACAACACCGAGCTCTATCAGCGGCTTGCGCCCGGTGTGGTCAACATCACGAGCACGGTCCTGGAGCAGGATTTCTTCTTCAACGTGGTGCCGAGGCAGGGTGCGGGATCCGGTGCCGTCATCGATCCCAGGGGCTATATTCTGACCAATCACCACGTGATCGAAGACGCCCGCAAGCTGGAAGTCACCTTGACGAACGGCAAGAAGCACACGGCCACGCTGGTGGGATCCGATCCCGACACCGATCTGGCCGTGGTGAAAATTGATGCCCGACGCGAGGATCTGGCCGTGATTCCCATGGGCACCTCGAGCAACCTGAAGGTGGGGCAGAAAGTGCTGGCCATCGGCAATCCCTTTGGCCTTGGACAAACCCTGACAACGGGGGTCATCAGCTCCGTGGGCCGCATGCTTCGG
>JBFYYO010000007.1:0-40682 GCA_041310025.1 Syntrophobacterales bacterium | reverse complement strand
GGTTGAGATCGAAGCCATCCAGTCGGGGGAGGAAGTCCTTCCCATGACGGAGCGTTTCCGATTCGCCAACGCTGGGAATACGCTGATCATCCCTTTCAGCGCCTGCCTTCGCTACGGGGGAGACCTCCGGGCCATCTCGATCCTTCCCGGGGCCAAGGCCAGTCCCGTGGACCTTGCCGATGAGCTTTCCACATGGCTCGCCTACCCGCTTTTTGTGGGCGAAGACGGCACTTGGCAGCACAGTGTGAGCAGCACGCTGCGCTATCAGGGGGCGGCCACGGTCCTCATCCCCATTCTCATCGTGATCTTCATCACCCTGAACACCATGATCGGCCATGTGCATGAGCGGCGGCGCGAGATCGGCACGTACACCTCGGTGGGGCTGGCACCGACCCACGTGGGATTCCTCTTCATCGTCGAAGCCCTTTCGATGGCCGTGATCTCCACCGTGATCGGCTACATTCTGGCCCAGGTCAGCGCCAAGTATCTCGGCGGAACCGAGCTTTTTTCGGAGCTGACTTTCAACTACTCCTCTCTGGCCAGTGTCGCCTGCATGTTTCTCGTCTTCTCGGTCGTCTTCCTGGCAGCTCTCTATCCGGCTCGAATGGCTGCCGAAATCGCCATGCCCGACGTCAACCGCTCATGGACTCTTCCCGCCGCCGATGGAGACGTGATTTTCATGAACCTCCCTTTCCTCCTCAAGTACGAGGAAGAGGAGGGGGTCATGGGCTTTCTGAACGCCTTCTACCAGTCCTACCTGGATTCCTCCCATGGGACGTTCATCGTGGATGACGTCAACCTGAATGTGGACAATCCCCCCATTCGCTCGGGCGGGATGCCGGCCCCCGTGTGTCTGCTCATCCGCACCAATGTCTGGCTGGCCCCCTTCGATTTCGGCATCAAGCAGCGGATCCATCTGCATTGCTGCCCTTCACCCGAAAACCCGGGCTACCTTGAAATCGCCATTCAGATGATCCGGTTGTCGGGTGAACGCTCGGCCTGGGTTCGAGCCAACCACAATTTCATCAAGACCCTGCGAAAGCAGATGCTGCTTTGGCGCCTTCTGGACCAGGAAGCCAAGGAATCTTTCACGGGGCAGCTTCCCGAGGATCTGTCGGCTCCCCAGGGTCAACCTCCCGGCGAGCCCGGTTTGGTTGAAGCAAGTCCCCGCTGATGGGGGTTGTTTTCACGTCGAGGATATTGAGAAACGAGGGGGCATGCCAGGCCTATGAGCGGCAAAACTGACGGCGGTGGCGAGGGGGCGGCACAGTGGAGAAGCGGGAGACTGCCCGAAAGAACGTTGATCGCGCTCTACAACATGGGCCGGGTACTCAAGCTCAGCCCCGGCGAGAACCTCATCCCCGGATATGAGAAAGATACCGGAGTCTTTTTCGTCATGCGGGGACTGCTCAGGATCTATGGCAAAGCTGAAGGGCATTTTGCCGAGAAGACCCTGTTCGACAACTTCGACTGGTTTGCCCCCCGGGTGATCGACGGTGATTCGCCCCTTGGGTATCGAATCGCAGCCGAGGAGCCGTCCCAGGTTCTGGCTCTGCCCGAGAAGACCCTGGCAACACTCGACCCACCACTGCTTGTCTACATTCTGAGAAAGGTCAATGAATCCCACGTCTCGCGCATGCGAAGGATCGAAAAGGAAATCGCTCATGCTGCCAGCGTCAGCAGCTTTCTGAGCAACCATATTGTCCGGCTCAGAACCCGACGATGCGAGGGCTACGAAAGCTCCGAGCTCATTCTTCCGCTGTTGCGAAACCTTCCCCGCCTCCCGGCCTATTCGACCCGGCTCGTCCAGTTGCTCGAGCATGACAATGCCACTCAGCGTGAAGTGACTCGACTGGTCAAAGAGGACCCCTCGCTGGTCAGTGAGCTTCTGAAGATGGTCAATTCTCCTTATTACGGTTTTCAGAAGAAGATTTCGGACATCAATTACGCCGTCCTCTACCTCGGCTTCAATCAAATCTATCAACTGCTGCTTTCCACCGGGCTGCGCAAGATCATGCCGGATACCGAGGACTTTCAGGGACTGCACCACCACTCGGTCGTCGTTTCTCATCTGGCTCACGAGATCTGTCAGTTCCATGACCGGCCGAGAGCTTCGATCCTCGGGACCATCGCCCTGCTGCACGATGTGGGGAAGAGCGTCATCCTTCTTCTGCGCAAGCAGAACCCGAAGTGGGCCTTCTTCATCGAGATGTTGGATTCAGCCAGGATCGGGGCGTTGCTGCTCAAGGAATGGGGCATCCCGCCCATGATTCACGAGAGCATCGACCACCAGGACCTGGCGGAGGCCATGCCGCCATCCCTCATGACCACCCCTCATCGGGGGAGCATCGCGGTGCTTCATGCAGCTCATGTGGCCTGCGAGATGATCCAGGGACGCCCTGACATGCCCGAGCACCCCTTCATCGAGGACACTCGGGAGCTTCTGCAGCTTCCGGGAGACTCCTTCAGGGACTTCGTGGAGGGCCACCTCCTGCGCGAGCTGACCGGCAAGCTCCACACCCTGCCCCAGCACGTGCGGGACCTCATCGCCCGAAGCAAGAGGGATGCCTGAGCTCAGTCAGTGCAGATCCACCGAATGGTGTGACTCTCTTCGTGAAGAAAGCATTGTTGAATTGCGGAGTCGCATAACCCTTAAGGGTGAGAATATCGCCTCCAAATCTCACCACCAAGACACCAAGGCACCAGGGATTCCTTGTATACCCAAAATTCTTGGTGTCTAGGTGTCTTGGTGGTGAAATGATGGTTTGCGAGAACGCAACATCCAAACATTAACCAGTATGGCTTTAGTACTACAACGAGCTTTCTTTGTAGGGTGGGCAAAAGCGATAGCGTTGCCCACCGAAAAATGCGTTTTCACGACCACGGCGGGCAAGATGAAACTGTGCCCACCCTACGGTTCCGATCAGTACCGAGGTTCTTCGTAGGGTGGGCACGGCCCCTTGTGCCCACCGCAACCGCAAATAGATTTGCCCCATCCTTACTACTGCAATGAAGGAGCCTCCAGACTGCGGTCAGCCGCACGGACGCACAGGTGAAGAAATAAAACGGGCACGGGTCGATGAGCATGAAGGCGATGGAACATACCTGGCGATGGAGCCACAAAGCGGAACAAAATCCTGGATTCGAGGTTATGGTCATCGCCATGATTCTGTGGGTCTTGAGCGCGTGAATCAGCCCTGCGGGTGCTGCCCGGGCACGCGCCATGGATGGGGAGGGAGCAACATTGATGGAGCTGCTGCGCACAAGCCCCAAGCTTCGCCACCCACATACCGTACTCGAAGGCTTCGAAAGGGGGGATGAGGTAGTCCATGTCATCGTGAGCATTCGTGCTGATGACTGGGCCGGGAGGGTTGGAGACCTTCGAGATATCCGTCGACGCGAGGAGGTCCGAAACCGGGCTCGATCCATTCAGGAACCGGTCTTCCAGCGGTTGAACCTGCAGGAGATCAGGCTCGGCAACCATTTCTCCTACATGCCCGCCTTTGCGGCCAGCGTCACCCGGCAGGGGCTCGCTGAGCTTCTGGATGACCCTGATATCGAAAGCCTAGAGCCGGACCGCATCCTGACCGCTCACACCCCTCAGGGCATTCCTCTGATGGACAGAACACCTCGACCGTGAGGGACGCCTACAGCGGCGGTGGCATCGGGTGGTGCGTCACTGCTTCCTCTTGCGCACCCAACAAGCAGGATTACACATCGTGCAGTTCGAAATACGTTGCATGGGTTTACACAACCGCCGGCGACCAGGTCACACCCTACTCCAACGTTGCCAGCTTCCTGGATCTCTTCGCTCCTTCACACAATGCCTACACGACAGCACTGGGCGGAACGTACACGAACAGGTTTGGCGGAACGTCCGCCGCCTTCCACGGCTACTCGCCCCCATGCACCGTTGAACCCTGGTCACAAGAAAGTCACCGGCGCGTCACCCCGCCTTAACCTGCCTTGCCGATATACTCACGCAGTAACTCGTTGCAGCTGGAACAACACGGAGAAGACTTCAACCGAGACCAACCGCGAGGAAATGCCATGAAGCTCAATCCGCAGCCGGTGAAAGGGGGCGGCAAACCCTCGATCACGCATCGAAGGGTCCTTTGCACCCATTATGGGGACTGCCTGGACCTGGCCGTTCAAATGCGATGGGACGGGTTCACCTGTTCCGAATGCCGTGCATACCGTTCGTTCACCCAGTGCCCGGAGCTCTGGCTGGAGGACGCCATGGCATGCCGGGCCCTCCTGAGGGTGATGGGGTGTTCATGAATAATGCGGGAGGCGACATGCTGGGATTTGTTGCGGGAATTTTGACAACGGCGGCTTTTGCACCTCAGCTGATTCGAGCGCTCCGGACGCGGCGCACCGGGGACGTTTCGCTCTCCATGCTGGTCTGCGTCTCGGTCGGCATGATTCTCTGGCTGGTGCACGGAGTGAGGATCGGCGATGCGGCCCTCGTGCTCTCCAATAGTGCCTCGCTGGCCCAGGCCGTTCCGCTGCTCATTCTGAAGCTCAGAAATGACGGATGGGGCCCGGTGCACGACCTTCATCTCAAGGGGGAACGGCCGCTGCCTTAGTACATGCGCACACATTGGAGTGTCCAATAGCGACCGCGGGACTCCGCAGCACGTCATTCCGGCGGTTTTCAAGCCGGAATCCAGACAGATCAAAGAAAACCTGGATCCCGGCTAAAAGACTGCCGGAATGACATTTGCAAATTCGAACCCTTAATTGCGTGGACGTGTACTTAGCCCATGGCACCTGACCCGACGAGGCATATGAGCTTAATTCAACAGCATTGATGAGGGGGGTTGGCCTGGCACAAGACGTGGGGCCGTCCGAGCCCTTCAGGGGAGGACACAAAGGCAACGTGTAGTCATTGCCACTTGGCTGCAGCAGCCCGAGGCCATCATCAGCGGCAGGCCCCCTCGCCCCTGTGGGTTCGGGGATGGTGGATGACTCGCACAAAAAAGCCTCCTGCACCGGGCCAACCGGAGCAGGAGGCTGTCTTTCACATCTCTATTCTTCAAGTCAAAAACTGCCTGCATGGATTCGAGCAAAGCCATCCACAGAGCCAGGACTCAAGCAGCCTTCTCTATCTTAACAGCGCAGACCTTGAACTCCGGGATCTTGGAGACAGGGTCGAGGGCGTTATTGGTCAATTCGTTCACCGCAGCCTCGTAAAAATGGAACGGCACGAAAGCCACGCCGCGGTCGGTGACTTCGGACACCCGGGCTTTGATCCTCAGGCTTCCACGCCTGGAAACCATATTGATGTATTCTCCGTCCACGATACCGAGCGTCCTGGCATCCTCCACATTGATCTCAGCCAGCGCTTCAGGGTAAAGCCGATTCAAGGCGCTTCCCTTCCGGGTCATCGTCCCGGTGTGGTAGTGCTCATAGACCCGGCCTGTGGTCAGGAAGAAGGGGTATTCGGCATCCGGAACCTCTGCGGATACCTGGTACTCGATGGGGAAGAAGACCCCCTCTCCCCTTGTGAACTTGCCGATATGGAGAACGGGCGTACCCGGATGCTCGAGGGTCGGGCAGGGCCATTGAAGCCCCTGCTTCTCGATGCGTTCATAGGTGATGCCCCCATAGCTCGGGGTCAGCTGGTTGATCTCCCGCATGATGGCGGAGGAGTCCGCATATTCCATGTCATAGCCCATCTGTTTGGAGATGGCTGCGATGATCCGCTGATCCTCCCAGGCCTCGCCCGGAGCGTCCACCGCCTTGCGCACCCTGAGCACCTTGCGCTCGGTGTTGGAGAAGGTTCCATCCTTCTCGGCAAAACAGGTACTCGGCAGCACCACGTCCGCAAGCCTGGCCGTCTCCGTCAGGAATATGTCCTGCACGACGAGAAAGTCCAACGCTCTTATGTTCTTTTCAACGTGATGAATATCGGCGTCGCTCAGCATCGGGTTCTCACCCATGATGTAAAGCGCTTTGATCTTATCTCCGGCAACGGCCGTCATCTCGGTCACGGTCAGGCCGACTTTGTCCGGAAGCTTGGGAACGCCCCAGGCCTTGGAAAACTTGGCGCGCACCGCCTCGTCGGTGACCGCCTGATATCCCGAGAATACGTTCGGGAGGCCACCCATATCACAGGCCCCCTGGACGTTGTTCTGGCCACGCAGCGGATTGACTCCGCCCCCCACCACTCCGACATTCCCGCAGAGCATGGACAGGGAAGCCAGGCTCTTCACATTGTTGGTGCCCGTGGTGTGCTGGGTGATCCCCATGGCGTAGAGGATCGACCCCGGCTTCACCGTGCCAAACAGGCGGGCAGCCTTGATGATGTCCTCTGCAGGAATCCCCGTGATGCCGGATACATATTCCGGAGTGTATTTGGCCACAGCCTCTTTAAGATCTGCAAAACCGGTCGTGCGCTCATCGATGTACTTCTGGTCCTGCAAGTTCTCCTTGATGATGACGTGCATCAAGCCGTTGATCCAGGCCACATTGGTTCCCGGTCTCGGATGAAGCCATACTTCGGCGATGTCCACCAGCTTGATCCTTCTCGGATCGATGACGATGAGCTTGGCGCCGTGCTTTGTGACGGCTTCATGAATGTAATTGCCGATGATCGGGTGATTCGCCGTGGTATTCGTACCAGTAATCAGAATGACCCCTGAATTCACCACATCCTGCAGGGGATTGGTCATCGCTCCGCTTCCAAACGTGGCGGCAAGCCCTGCCACCGTCGAGGAGTGTCAGAGACGGGCGCAGTGATCGACATTATTCGTACCGATCGCCGCGCGCATGAATTTCTGGAACAGGTAGTTGTCTTCGTTCGTACATCGGGCCGAGGAGAAGCCGCCGATGGCATCGGGCCCGTATTCCTTCTTGATGTTTCCAAGTTTTCTGGCCACCAGCCTGATGGCCTCGTCCCATTCAGCTTCCTCGAGCTTCCCGTTTCTCTTGATCAGCGGCTTTGTCAAGCGCTGGTCGCTCTTGACGAACTCATACCCGAACCGGCCCTTGACACAAAGGCTGCCTTCGTTCACTCCGGGATCTTCACGGCCTGTGATGCCAACAATCTGGTTGTCAAGAACGTGCAGGTCCATCTGGCAGCCGCATCCGCAATAGGTGCACGTGGTCGGGACCTTCTTCACAAGGAAAGATCTGCCTTTGGTGGGACTGAGGTTTTCGGTGAGCGCCCCGACGGGGCAGACCTGCAGGCATTCCCCGCAGTGCACGCATCGATCCGGATCCCCGACGATCCTCCGTCCATCTTCCGTTTCCGCCACATCCAAAGCACGCGCGCCCTTGATCTCACGGCATGCCGTGACACATCTCAGGCACAACACGCACCGATCTGGCCAGTGCTTGATCAGACTTGTTGCATAAACAGCCTCTCGCGGCTTTTGAGGAGCCTGATAATCATCCGCTCTGACCCCGAATTCGAAGACCAGGTCCTGCAGCATGCATTCCCCGGCCTTGTCGCAGATCGGGCAATCCAGCGGGTGATGGACCAGAAGCCGCTTCAAAGCCTCCTGACGCATGCCCAGCAAACGCTCCGAATCAGTGGTGATCACCATCCCGTCGGCAACAATGGTTGAGCAGGCTTCCACCGGCTCATCCATTCCGCTGATCTCCACGACGCACATCCCGCACGAGGAAATGGGGCTCAGTCGTTCATGGTAACAAAGGGTCGGTATCTTGATCCCTGCACTCCGGGCCGCTATCAGGACGGTGCTGTTCGCTTCGCTGACAACTTCTCTGCCGTTGATCGTAACTTTGACCGTACTCATATCTCTCTGCCTTCTCTGATGACGACTGTGGCATTCAAAGTTAGATTTAACATATATGATTACACAAATATAACCCTTGAAATATCATCCACCCTCCTATTACAGGGCTAGATGAGATAGCTTTGCAATGGCAACGTAAGTAGCTGGGAAGAGTCCCAGAGACAATACACCATAGGCTGATATGAAGATGGCGAGAATAATGGCCGGCGAAAAGGCGAGCTGCCCTTCCGCTCCTGCCGCAGCGCTGGTTCCTTCCATGTACATCGCTATGGTCACACGCAGGTAGTAATAGACAGACACAACACTGTTGATGACGCCAATGATGGCGAGACCGATGAAGCCCTCCTTGATGGCGGCAGAAAAGATGTAGAATTTCCCCATGAATCCACCTGTCGGAGGGATTCCAGCCAGAGAAAAAAGGAACAGACTCATGGCAACCGCCGCGTAGGGATTGGAATACCCAAGACCTTTATAGTCCTGAATACGAACCCTTTGCTCCCCCCGCCCGCCAAGGACCGTGATGATCGCAAACGCTCCGATGTTCATGAAGGTATACGTCAGCATATAATACATGATGCTGGGTATCCCGAGCTCGCCGGCAGCCAGAAACGCCACCATGACGTAGCCGGCATGCGCAATGCTCGAGTAGGCCAGCATGCGCTTGATGTTGTCCTGCACCAATGCGATAACATTCCCCACCGTCATGGTCAAGGCCGCGATGATCCAAATCAGGGCGGTCCATTCCACCTGCAGCGAAGGCAAGGCTTCCATGAATATCCGCACGAAGGCCGCAAAAGCAGCCGCCTTCGGCCCCGCCGACATGAAGGCCGTGATGGGAGCAGGAGCACCCTCATAAACATCCGGCGTCCACATGTGAAAGGGCACCAGGGCGGCCTTGAAGCCGAACCCGATCACGAGCAGAGCCATCCCCATGATCATCGTGGGGCTCCGAAGACCGGAGGTTGCGACGAATTTCGCGATGGATTTGATCTCGGTGCTCCCCGTGGAGCCATAGATCAGAGCGATCCCGTAGAGCAGGAAGCCGGCGGCAAAAGAGCCGAGCACATAGTATTTCAATGCAGCTTCGTTCGATTCCAATCGCGTCCTCGTATATCCGGCCAGGACATACAACGACACGGACATGACCTCGAGGCCCAGGAAAATGGTGATCAGCTCGGCCCCGCTCGCCATGATCATCATTCCCACCGTCGCAAAAAGAACCAGGGCGAAATACTCCCCGTACTGAATCTCTTCATGCTCGAGATACTTCATGGAAATGAGTATGGTGAGTCCCGTGCCCAGCAGGAAAATCAATTTGAAGAACCGGGAGTAGTTGTCCACCACCCACATGTTGCTGAACGTATATTCCACCACTCGCATATCAAAGCCGGCCGGCTGGCTGACCACGAAACCAATGGCGGCCAAGACGCCCACCAGGGTCAAATACCCGTAATATTCTTTGTAGCGGAGGCTGTTGAATGCTTGCAGCATCAAAATCAGCAGTGCAAAGACAGTGAGAACGATCTCAGGATACAAAGCGCTCAATTTGATTGTGGCCATCACCTGTTCCATAAGCTACAGCCTCTGATCCGCGGCAAACAGTTCGGTATTCCTATTTGCAGTGTTGGAGTTCATCCCTTCGACCGCCCGGGCATCTGCCTGCTTCGCTCCCTGCTGATTCACCACCTGCAGAAGGTGTTGAACGGATACGTCCATCTTATCCAGAAATGGCCTGGGGTAAACACCTATCCAAACGATGAAAACAATGATCGGGACCAGATAGGCGTACTCCCGACCGTTCATGTCTTTCAGCAATCTGTTTTCTTCCTTGGTGATCTCCCCGTACATGACCCGCTTGTACATCCACAGCAGGTACACAGCCCCCAGTATGAGACCCACGGTAGCCAACATGCCGAAACCCACGGACGCCTTGAACGCTCCAATGAGGATCAGCAACTCCCCGATGAAGCCGTTCAATCCGGGCACACCCATGGAGGCGAAGCAGACCAGCAGGAAAAACGCGGCGAAAATGGGCATCACCTTCAAAACGCCTCCATAGTCCGAGATCAGACGCGTATGCCGACGCTCATAAAGCATCCCGACGATGAGGAAGAGCGCGCCGGTGCTGAGCCCATGGTTGATCATCTGGATGATGCTGCCCTTGACACCCTCCGGGTTGAGAGCGAACATCCCCAGCATGCAGTATCCGAGATGGCTGACGCTTGAGTAAGCCACCAGTTTCTTAATATCATCCTGCGCCAGGGACACCAGGGCTCCGTAGATGATTCCTATGACCGAGAGGACAAAGACATACGGGATGGCATCCATCGTGGCCTGGGGGAAGATCGGCAGACTGAATCGCAGGAACCCGTAAGTTCCCATCTTCAGCAGCACGCCGGCCAGGATGACGCTGCCCGCCGTCGGAGCCTCGACGTGGGCATCCGGAAGCCACGTGTGGAACGGAAACATGGGAACCTTGATGGCGAAAGCCAGGAAGAAAGCCAGGAAAAGCCAGAGCTGGATGTTCGACGGCAAACCCAGGTTGTAAAAAGTCAATATGTCAAAAGTGAAAACGCCCGTGACCTCGTAGAACTTGTACCAGAGGACCAGAATGGCCACCAGCATGAGCACGCTGCCGCTCATGGTGTATATGAAGAATTTCACGGCCGCATAGATCCTGCGAGGTCCCCCCCAGATCCCGATGATGAAGTACATGGGGATCAGCATGACTTCCCAGAACACGTAGAAGAGGATGAAATCCAGAGCACAGAACACACCGAGCATCCCGACTTCGAGGAAGAGGAGCGAGATCATGTACCCCTTCACGCCCTCCGTCACGGCCGTCCAGGTAGAAAGGATGGCCAGGGCAGACAGGAACGTGGTCAGAAGAACGAGAAGCACGCTGATGCCGTCGATACCCATGTGGTAACGGATTCCGAACTGGCTGATCCAGGGGATGTCCTCCACAAACTGCATCTGCCATGTGGTCGCGTCAAACAGGAAGTACAGCGGAAGCGAAACGAAGAATGTCACGACGCCGGCAATGAACGCCACCCATCGTATCAAATCGTGACGCTTGCTGTCGATGCAGCAGATCACCAGGATCCCCAGCAACGGCATATACGTGATGACAGACAGTATGGGAAAATTTGAGAAATTCATCATAGACTCATCAGGTGGGCGAATAGGTAATAACCGAGGATCACGACGCCGCCAACCAGCATCGTAGCCGCATAGTTCCTCACCAAACCACTGGCCGTACCCCGCAGGTTTCCGGCAAGCTCGATGAAAAAGGCAGCCACCCCATTCACCATGCCATCTATGCCTCGGAGGTCAAAGACGCGCGCCAGGAATTGCGAGAACGAAAGGGTGAATCTGCAAATAATGGTTTTATAGATATCACCAACAACGGTGTCCGTGCCGGCGACCGGGACTTTGGCAAGCCACATGAACACGCGGCTCCCCTTGCGATAGACCCAGTCCGTATCGATGCTGATGGTGGGCTCAGGATCCAGTTTCTTGAGCAGCATGAAGAAGCCCAGGCCTGTGAAGAGCAGGATGCCCAGGGCGCTGGTCACGTGATCCCCCGTGTAGGGATGATAGTCAACGGGGAATGGAAGCAGCGCGTAGAGCGGTCCCGGCAGCACGCCGATGCCGATACACAGGAAGGCCGCCATGCCCATGGCGATGAGCATGTTCGTGGGAGGCTCCTTGGCCTCCAGGCCGGAATCCTTGCCGAAGAACATGTAATACGGCAGCTTGAGCCCCGTATGGAGGAATGTACCCGCTGAGGCCATGGTCAGGAGCAGGGCCACGAGGGGCCTGTGGTCATGAGCCGCCCCGGAGACGACCATCGACTTGGTTACAAAGCCGCTGAAGAGCGGAAAGGCCGAGATCGCAAACCCTCCGATCATGTACAGGACCAGCGTGAGGGGCATCGTTCGATACACCCCCCCGAGCTCCGTGAGCTTGCTTCGGCCCGTCATCATGATGACGGCACCGGCGCCCATGAAAAGGAGTCCCTTGTAGAAGATGTGCGCAAAAGCGTGGGACACGGAGCCGTTCAGGGAAAGGTCCGTTCCGATCCCGACGCCCGCGACCATGTAACCCACCTGGCTGATGATGTGGTAAGCCAGCAGCCGCCTGCTGTCGTTTTCCAGAACGGCATAGACGACGCCGTAGAGCGCCATGATCGTTCCCATCCACACCAGGAGCTCGGTCCCCGGGAACACGCGCACGAGCACGTACACCGCAGTCTTGGTCGTGAAAGCCGACATGAAGACGGAGCCCGTCACGGTCCCCTCGGGATAAGCATCCGTCAGCCACGCATGGAATGGCGGCACCGCAGCGTTGAAGAGCACGCCGACCAGGATCAGGTAAAACCCAAGACTCCCATCCTGATCCAGGGGGCCGACCCCGATGGATTTCGTGCTCATGTAATGCAGCACGATTCCTCCGAGCAGACACACCCCTCCGAAAAGGTGCACCAAAATGTAACGATATCCGGCGTCGATCGATGCCTTGACGCGCCGGGCGAAAACCAGGTAGACCGAAGCGAAGGCCATCAGCTCCCAGAAGATGAACAGCGTGAAGAAGTCGCCGGCGAAAGTGACCCCTATGGAGCCTCCCACATAAAGAAAAGCCGCCACATGCTGGCCCCGGTCCTCCACGTGGAGCGCGTAGACGATGCCGATGAACGACATGATGGTGAACACCCAGCCGAAAACAATGCTGAGCTTATCTGCGGCACCAAAGGTCAGCTCGGTGCCGAGAAACGTCGTGGTCCAGTAGGTCCCGGGCGTCATGGAATAGACACACGCCACAGCCAGAAGCGGGATCACCATCAGGTAACCCTGCCGAACCTTCCCGCTCAGAAATGGAATGCCGGCGGCTCCGAAGATGAACAACAGGGACGGGTGAAACCAATCAGTCATTGTAATAATCCTCATCCTGCATGATGCCGCCTTGGTGACCCAGAAACTTCGAGACCAGAATGATCAGGGCGCAGGAGACAAAGCCGTAAAAGGCACCCCAGCCGGGGATCTTGTCCCAGATGTACATGGCATGATCACGATGAACGAAGAAATCCGCCACGAAAACAAGGACCAGAGAAAGGTAGCCCAGCTTTTTCAAAGTCTTGGAATTGGCCGGGTCTCCGACATAAAGGACGATCCTCCTGATCATCGGATCACCTCCTGCGCAAGACTCAAGAAGAAGTCAGGGAAAATACCAATCAACAAGGATATGATGGCCGTGAGCACCAGCGGCACCACCACGAAGGGCACTTCCCGCACCTCCTCGTGGTGATCACCGTGACCGTGGGGGTCGCCGTGCGATTCCTCTTCCTTCTCAAAGAAGGCCTTGTAGGTGATGGGTAGAAAATAGGCCGCATTGAGCACCGTGCTGACCAGGAGCACCATCAGGATGGGGATCTCCCCGGCTTCAATGGATCCCAGGGCAAGGTACCACTTGCTCGTGAATCCGGCCGCGGGCGGCACCCCGATCATGCTCAGGGACCCTATGAAGAAGGCGGCCATGGTCCAGGGCATCTTCTTCCCGATGCCCGAGAGCTGACTGACCTCGGTTTTGTGAGCAGCAACGTAAAGCGAGCCGGCACAGAAGAAGAGGGTGATCTTTGAAAAAGCATGGTTGGCGATGTGCATGATGCCCCCCACCATGCTGCTCGATGTCAGCAGAACCGCCCCCAGGATCACATACGAAAGCTGGCTCACCGTCGAGTACGCAAGCCTCGCCTTCAGATTGTCCTTGGAAAGTGCAATGATCGATGAGACGACAATCGTGAATGAAACCACGTACGCCGCAGTGATTCCCAAACCCATGCGACTCATGAAATCAACGCCGTAAATGTGGAACACCACCCTGAGGATCGAGAAAACCCCCACTTTCACGACGGCGACCGCATGGAGGAGCGCGCTCACAGGGGTTGGAGCCACCATGGCCGAAGGGAGCCAGTTGTGAAGCGGCATCACTGCGCCTTTCGCAAACCCGTAAAGGAACAGGAAGAAACCGGCAAAGAGCAGGGTCGATCCAGTCTGAGTCTTCAGAAGGCCACCCGGAGTAAAGTCTGTACTGCCCGTCACCATGTAAATGATGAAGATGCCGGACAAGAGCAGCGTCTTGGACATGGTCATAAGGTAAAGGAAGTACTTTTGTGCTCCCTCCAGGGCTTCCGGAGTCTCCTTGTGACCGACCAGCGGCACCGTGGCAAGGCTCAGGAACTCGTAAAAGACAAAGAGAGTGATGAGGTTCGCCGAAAACGCCACCGCGATGGTTGACGAGAGGCTGATGGCGAAGCACATGTAATATCTCGTCTGCGCATGCTCTTTGTTGGTGCGCATGTATCCGATGGAATAAAACGTGGTGACGATCCAAAGGAAGGAGGAGACCGTGGCGAACAGGATGCCGAGCGGATCGACTCGAAACTTGATGTCGATTCCCTGATAGAAAGTGACCAGTGTATACTCGATGATGTTCCCCGCCATGATGGTCGGCACCATTGAGATGACGATTGAAAACTTGATCACCCCGGCCAGAATCGACCAAAACTCTCGGACATTGGGGCGGTCATCACCCGTCCTCAGAATCAGAGGCACTGCCAGCAGGGAGCTCAGCACGGCAAGTAACGGCTTGATGGATACAATCGTTTCCACGTTTTGATTAACCTTTACTTAAATTGAAGTCATCTACATTGACAGACTCTTTGTTCCTGAAGAGGGATATGAAGATGGCCAATCCCACCGCAGCTTCTGCCGCAGCAACGGCTATGATCATAAACACGTACACGTGACCGTCCATATTGTTGAGAAAGCGTGAGAAAGCGACGATGGTCAAATTGACGGCATTCAACATCAGCTCAATGCACATATAAATGATCAAGGCATTTCGCTGTGTGAACACTCCCACCGCCCCGATGGAGAAGAGCACCGCACCCAAGACCAGGTATGAGTTTAAAGTGACCATAGGCTAAGCTTCATGATCCGGAGCAATCATTCAACGCCCCGAATCATCGATCCTCCTTTTCGCTAGGATGACTGCACCAACAATCGCCGCCAACAACAACACGGACGCTATTTCAAAAGGCAGGAGATACTCGGTGAAGAGCAGCTTACCCACCGCTTTCGTCGTACCAAAATCGTTTGCGATATCCACAGAGGCCAGGAGAGACCCCCCACCCTTGAATAGACTCACCATCGACACAAAGAGCAACCCGACCACCAGCATCCCCATGAACTGCAGCAGAATCGTGTTGACCCCCAGCAACCCTTCCTTCTCCTCGATGTTGAGGAGCATGATCACGAAGAGGAAGAGCACCATGATGGCGCCGGCGTAAACGATGAGCTGAAGCACGGCGATCAGGTGCGCATCCAGGAGGACATACAGCCCGGCCAGGAAGGACATGGTCGCGACCAGACTCATGGCGGCGCGCACCGGTCTCCTGTTGGTCACCATCAGCAGCGCGGAGACAACGGCACCAAAGCCGAATATGTAGAACATCAATAGTTCCATTTGGAGTAAATCCTCCTGATGTACTCGATCCGGTCCTTCACACTTTCCTCGGACCTCAGCAGCCTGTCTTTGGAATAGCGCAAATTCTTCCTGTCCCGCTCCGCCAGACCCTCGTATTCAGAGCTCATGACGATGGCCTCCTTCGGGCACACCTCCTCGCAGTAGCCGCAGTACACGCAACGCGACATATCGAGCGTGTAGCTCACAGGATACCTGTCCAGATCCTCCCTCTCTCCGGCCACGATCGATATGGCGGAGGCGGGGCAGATCTTCTCGCAAAGCCCGCAGGCGACACATCTCTCCGTTCCGTCTTTCCGCATCACCAGAACAGGCCGGCCCCGGTAGGCAACGGGAAGGGTCACCCGCTCTTCCGGGTAATAGACGGTGAAAACACTTCGTTTCTTGCCCTTGGGAGGAGCGACAAACCCGATCATGTTGACGACAAAGTGTTTCGTGGTGACGTACAATCCCCGAAGGATCTCGAAGACGTACACCTTCTCCCACAAGGTGAGATTCACCTCTTTTCTCACCCTCTTGGGTTTCAGCACATCGACAGGGACGCCCACCATCGGGTGGTGTTTGGCTGGATCGAGGTTGGTCGTTGTGTTCATATCAGGAGAACCAGTCCGGTGACTAAAATGTTGATGAGTGAAATCGGCAGAATCATCTTCCAGCACAGCCTCATGATCTGGTCATACCGGAAGCGGGGAAGTGTCCACCGAATAGCCATCTGCAGCCATATGAAGAAAACCACCTTCCCGAAGAAGGTCGCAATATTCACCAGCATGGCCAGAATGCCGGCGCCGTTCGGACCTGCGAACTGAAAGAAGTCCAGGAGCATCTGGTCGGTCACGAAGGGAAGATGCCAGGCCCCGAAAAACAACGTCGTCACCATCCCGCTGATGGTCACGATTTCCAGGAACTCACCCATCCAGAACATGACGAACTTAAGGCCGCTGTATTCAGTGAAATAACCCGCCACGAGCTCGGACTCGGCTTCGGGAATGTCGAAAGGCACCCGCTTGTTCTCTGCAATGGCGCAGGTCAAAAACAGGATGAAGCCCACAGGCTGGAGGAAAATGCCCCACCGGAAGAAGTTCTCCTGCGCGGCGCCGATCTCCGTGAGCTTGAGAGAGCCGAAGACCATGATGATGCCAATGATGGTCAGCCCCATGGCGACTTCGTAGGAAAGCATCTGAGCCGATGCTCGCAAGCCACCCATAAGCGACCAGTTGCTCCGGGAGGACCAGCCGGCGAGAACCACCCCGAACGTGGAGAGGGACGCGAGGGCGAAGACAAAAAGGATTCCCACGTCGAGGTCGGCGATGACCAGATGGACCTCGTGACCGAAAACCGTGTACTTCCCGCCGAAAGGAATGACGCTGAATGCTGCAATGGCAGGCACCAGACTGATGAACGGCGCCATCGTGTGGAAGAACTTGTTGGCGCCGGCGGGAATAAAGTCCTCCTTCGTGAGGACCTTGACGGCATCGGCCAGGGAGTGAAAAAGCCCGATCACGGTGAAACCAAGAATATCCGCCCGGTTCGCCCCGATCCTGTCCTGAATCAAGGCGCTTTGCTTTCTTTCAACCCATCCCAGCACCGGCGCAAAAAAGCCAAGATTCACGGTGAATATGAAAATTATCTTAGCTAGGGACTCGATCAGATCTGCAATCATGGCTATCTATCGCATTCTCCGCCGATCATGTTGATCATGTCGAATGTGGGGACGATATCGGCGATGAGCCGCCCCTTCATCAACCGGGACATTGCGGCAGTGAGCGGGAAACTGGGTGGTCTCACCCTGCACTTGTAGGGCTTCCCCGTTCCATCGCTCACCAGGTAAAAACCGAGCTCACCGTTTCCCCCTTCCACCGCAAGGTAGACCTCGCCAGGAGGCGGCTTGATACCGTCAATCACGGTCTTGAAATGGAAAATCAACGAATCGATGCGCGACCCGATGTCGTCCTTGGACTGCCAACGGTACTGCGGCATATCGATGTTGATGGGTCCGGAGGGGAGCTGATCCAGTGCTTGCTCCACAATCCGCATGCTCTGAAGGATTTCCTCCATCCGCACCAGGTACTTGTCGAAATTGTCACCCGTATCCCCGATGGGCACTTCAAAATCCATGCGGTCATAGACGAGGTAGGGCTGAGCCTTCCGCACGTCATAGGGAACTCCGCACGCCCTCAAGCAGGGTCCCGTGAAGCCCAGGGCGATCGCCTCGTCCGCCGGCAGGACTGCCACGTCCCGTACCCGGTCTATGAAGACACGGTTCTTGGTCAGCAGGTGATCGACATCCTTCCAGAGAACCCGGACCCTCTTGAAAACATCCCTGGTCTTTTCCGAGAACCCTTCAGGAAGGTCGTTTTTCAGTCCGCCAATCCGCACATAGTTGGTCGTGACGCGCGCCCCGCAAAGCATTTCGATGAGGTCCCAAACCAGCTCCCGGGCCTCGACGAAATAGAGAAAAGCCGTGAAGGCCCCGAGCTCCAGACCGCCTGCGGCAACGTTGGTCAGGTGGTCCGCGATGCGCGAAAGCTCACAGGCAATGACACGGATGTACTTACATCTTTCCGGGACATCGATGCCGATGAGCTTCTCGACCGCCAGGGCATAGCCCACGTTGTTGATGAGCGGAGAGACGTAATTGAGCCGATCGGTATACGGAATCACCTGTTGCCAGGTCCCGTTTTCACACATCTTCTCAAACCCTCGGTGGAGGTAACCGATTTCCACTTTCAGGTCGACGATGGTCTCTCCATCGAGGGTTACCAGGAATTTGACCGTTCCATGGGTCACAGGATGTGACGGACCCATGTTGATCACCATGTGCTCGGTATGAAGATCTTTTTCTATGTCAGGCATGACTCTAACATTGATTATTGAAGTGTTAGTTGATGGGCCCGATCAGGGGCTGTCGCTTCTTGATCGGATAATCTTTCCTCAGGGGATGCCCTTCAAAACCCTCATACAGAAGGATCCTCCTCATTTCTGGATGGTCATTGAAGGATACCCCATACAAATCAAAGACTTCCCGTTCGAACCAGTTGGCGCAGGGCCACACGGGAACAACCGAATCGATGAAGCAATCGGACTCCGGAACCCTCACTTTGATGCGCACGCGCCGGTTGTACTTGAGAGAGTACAGATGGTAGACGACCTCGAACCGCGGCTCTTGACCCAGGTAATCCACCGCCGTCAGGTCCATCATGAAGTTGTACAAAAGCCCCTCATCTTCCCTCAGAAAGGCGCATATTGCGCGGATGTCCTCCCGCTTCACAACCGCGGTGTCATCCCCCCTGTGGGAATGAGTGTCGATGATGGAGCCAGGAAACCGCTCGGCCAGTCTGTTCAGAGTCACGCTTGCATTCATAAACGAGCATTTCTTAAAGGTTCAAAGAGACTTTCTGACCATTAACACATATTGGCCGGTGTCACCGGTGAAGCACCCCTCGGCCAATCCGACCATCGCTCCTTGGCGACCTTCTGTTGCAGCTTGAGAAACCCGTCGATCACCATTTCCGGTCTGGGCGGACAACCGGGAACGTAGACATCCACCGGGATGAGCGTATCGATGCCCTGAACGGTCGCGTAGTTGTCATAGAACCCACCCGAGACCGCGCAAACGCCAAAGGCAAACACCCATTTGGGCTCCGTCATCTGGTTGTAGACCTTCACCAGGATGGGGGCCTGCTTATGGCTGATGGTCCCGACGACCATCATCAGGTCCGCCTGTCTGGGAGAAAACCGCGGCAGGGCAGCACCAAACCGGTCCAGGTCGTATCTGGGACCGGCCACGGACATGAACTCCATGCCACAACAGGCCGTGATGAATGGGTACAGGAAGAAGGAATACTTCCTTGCCCAGTTGACGACGGACTCCAGCCTGGTCAACACAACACTGCCACCCAGCAAGCGCTCCGGATCTTCTGAGTCGGGCGGATTCTGCGTGAGCTCCTGAGAGGCACCATACTGAATATTTTCTAGTCCCATTCCAATGCCCCCCTTCTCCATACATAAATCAAACCTATTGCCAATATGGTCAGGAAAACCACCATCTCAATAAATCCAAACAAGCCAAGTTCCCTGAAAAGTACGGCCCACGGGTACACAAAAACCACTTCCACATCGAAGATAACGAAAAAGAGCGCCACCAAATAGAATTTAATAGAGAACCGCAGTTTTGTAGATACTATTGGGCTTTCCCCGCATTCAAAAGGCTCCATCTTGTCCGGAAATGCTATCTTGGGACCGATCAGACTGGTGGCAACCAGCATACCTCCTGCCGTTGCAGCCGCTAAAAAAAGCATTATCAAAACAGGAATGTATTCACTCATTGCATATATCCGATGTTTGAGTATTCATCATTTGCGCTTGCTCTGACGCCTTCACCATAGACTCAACTCACACAAATATCTCACTCACCTCCGCCACGATTCATGTTCATGCCAGCCACCGCATTAAGGATCACTGGCCCCCGGGGCATCCTCGCCTGCTCCATGGCCCGGCTTTGTCCCCACCAAACCGCGCGGGCCATGGCCGGGGGGGCTCCCCTGCCTCAACAAGGCCTTCCCGCAATTCCTCCCAACCCTCTGTGGCCGATCCGAAACCATCACACCGACGGCAGCTTGGGACCCCAGCTTCCGCCGGGCTTGTGATTCTTATCACGCCCTTGCCTGGGATATAGGGTCGACCGGCGTTTTCGCCGGTAAGCTTATTTTCTTTTATGAAGTGCCCCGTGAGCCGGTTCGTGCCTCACGGAGATTGTTTGAATGGCTCGTTGAGTGATTTATTTCTCGAGGGTTCCAACTAGCAAGCTCCATCAAGCTTGTCAAGGAATAAAATTCTGAATGAAGATTTTGCACAAGGCGACTCGAGCCTCAAGCAAGGGATGCGAAACTGTCCGATATTCCGGTTATGGCCTTGATCTGTTTGGCCAATCCCGTCAATAAATCATGTTATCCTGATTCGGCTTGAACGTGCCACCAAGGATCTCATCATTTCTGAGGCTCATGCCTTCTGAGGATGGGGCCAGGGCTTTCCTTGACTTGACCTGTGCATCTTTATGTGTTTCCTGTCACAAGGATCAGGACACCGTATTCACAGAATCGACTTCGCTTCAGCCGTCAGGGGGCTGTTCATCTTGAAAAGCGCGCCGACCAAAGCTCGAAAGGATACGATTGCCTGGTCCTTTTATGACTGGGCCAATTCTGCCTTCGCCACCACCGTGATGGCCGGGTTCTTTCCTGTGTTCTTCAAGGAATTCTGGAGCGCCGGAAGCGATGCATCGCTCAGCACCTTGAAGCTGGGCACGGCCAATTCTCTGGCGAGCCTGCTGCTCGTGGCGATGGCCCCGTTGCTCGGGGCCATCGCCGATGCTGGCGGGGTCAAAAAGAAGAGCCTCTTTCTTTTTGCCAGTCTCGGAATCGCTTGTACCGGTTCGCTCTACTGGGTCGACAAAGGAGAGTGGGTTCAGGCGGCGTCCTTGTACGTGCTGGCCGCCCTCGGTTTTGCCGGCGGCAACATCTTCTACGATTCGCTCCTGGTGAGTGTCGCGGACGAGGACAGGATAGACTTTGTTTCCGCCCTCGGTTTTGCCTTTGGCTACCTGGGCGGAGGACTTCTTTTCGCCATCAACGTGGTCATGACGCTCTGGCCGGGCGCTTTTGGCCTGAGCGGAACGGCAGAAGCGGTTCGCCTTTCGTTTGTCAGCGTCTCCCTCTGGTGGGCGGTTTTCTCGATCCCCCTTTTCCTCTTCGTGAGTGAGCCTCCAGGGCGAACCTCTTCGGGCCTGAAGCAGACCGTCGTTCTCGGCTTCCTGCAGCTTCGGGCGACCTTCGCAGAGGTTCGAAAGCTTCGTGTCGTGATGCTTTTTCTTGCGGCCTACTGGCTTTACATCGACGGAGTGGACACGATCATCAGGATGGCCGTCGACTATGGGCTTTCTCTGGGATTCTCGTCCAGGAGCCTCCTCACCGCCCTCATCGTGACTCAGTTCGTCGGATTTCCGTCGGCCATAGCCTTCGGAATGCTGGGTCGGAAATGGGGTCCCAAAACCGGCATCTTCATCGGGATCGGCGCGTACGTGGGAGTCACGATCTACGGGTATTTCATCACTGACGAGGTGGAATTCTACGTTCTGGCGGGCATCATCGGGCTGGTCCAGGGCGGAGTGCAGTCCCTCAGCAGATCGCTCTACGCCCGCATCATTCCCAAAGACAAGGCTGCTCAATTCTTCGGTTTCTACAATATGCTCGGCAAATTCGCAGCCGTTGTAGGCCCTCTCCTCATGGGCTGGACCAGTGTTCTGACCGGCAACCCGAGGCATTCGATTCTGGCCGTTGTGGTCCTTTTCCTGTCGGGCGGACTTCTGCTCCGCTTCGTCGATGAAAAAGAGGGCCGGCGATTGGCTCGATCCATGGAAGACGGCCGCAGCCTCCCACAGGTGAGACCGTGAGCAGCAGAATCATCTCGTCATTGATTGCACCAGCCTATGAGGTAGGACATGCAGACATAGACGGTCCCCTCGATGACGCCTGCTCCGATATTGGGCCGATCCTGCCGGATCAGTTCATCGTTGAGGCGCCTTCCTGGCAGGATCAAACGATCTGTGATCCAGCGCAGAACAGGCAGGGCCATCAGGCCAGACATCACGACCAGCTCAAGCGTGATTTTCACTCTCATGGAGACTTGAGACAAAGGTCGCAGGGCTCTAAAAGGCGAATGGGCAATTGACAATGCAAAAACAGGTGCCTTATATTGCATACTCAATTGCCTTGGCAATGAATGAATAATTATGTCATGAGCCGTCCCGGCAGAGGCGCATCTTCGGATCACCAGACTATGAGGAGACCAACTGATGGCAGGGAAAATCGTCGAGATCACTGATAGCACATTCGAGCAGGAGGTACTTCAATCCGAGGTACCGGTGCTCGTCGACTTTTGGGCTCCCTGGTGCGGTCCGTGCCGCGCCATCGCCCCCGTCGTGGATGAGCTTGCCAATGAGTATGCCGAAAAGCTGAAGGTGGCTAAGTGCAATGTGGATGACAATCCCAAGACACCATCCCGCTACGGAATCCGCGCTATCCCGACCCTGATCATTTTCAAGGGCGGCAATGTGAGCGAGCAGATCACGGGTGCAGTGGCCAAATCGCAAATTGCGGCGGCCGTCGAGAAAGCCATGGGTTGATTGATCCATGTGGAACCACCACGGTTCAGGCAGTGGCCGGATTTGAAGAACGTCCATCCCTCTCCCCTCTGCTGAGCTGCCCCCGAAGTTCGACCCAAACATGGAAATCTGAAAATCCCTGATGATTGCTACTTTCAGCGAGAGGCCTGCCCACTGTGAGGCGGGCGTTCTCGCGGCGGCGCTCCAAACGTAGGAAGTTTCCCCGGTGACTGCCTTTTCCGGTATCGTTGGTCAGAGTATGTTGCTTTTCAAAGTTGCGGCCCCGCCCGGCAGGGAAGACTCGACGGTGGATCCACGCGTTGTGTATTCACTGGAGCGACTCGCCCAAATGGAGTCGCGGATCCGCTGCCAACAGCGCTCGGGACAGCATCCACAGAGTTTTTCTTGACTTGATGGCAATTGGAGGATGTAATTCACGTGTCGCGGCAGGCGGGGGGATACCAGCGCCGGGTGTTTCAGCTGAGCGTTACGGTTTTTCATGACCTGCTCTGTTTTGATCTGGTATCAGGGTCTTGCTCCCCAATGGTCTTCTGTGGAGTCTTCATTCAGGACAGGTACAAGTGATGCCATCGCCCCAAAAATCATTGAGCGTCGTTTGCCGGCCTTGTATTCTCGTCATCTGCCTGCTCTGGTCTTTAGCGGCCACGGGATGCGGAACGGACCTCAAGCAGTTTTATTTCGGCGATTTGTTCGGCAAGGGCTCGTCCACCATCGACCAGAATGCTGAGCAGCTGGCGATGGAGGGCATGGAAAAGATGAAGGAAAAGGATTACGATGACGCCCTCAAGGCCTTCAGAAAGCTCAAAGAGCAGTACCCATACAGCAAGTATGCAATTTTGGCTGAGTTGAAGCTCGGGGATGCACATTTTCAGGAACGTGAATACGGTGAAGCCGCTCTGGCATACGAAGAGTTTGCGAGACTGCATCCCCGCAATGAAGTGATCCCTTATGTGCTCTACCAGATTGGCATGAGTCATTTCCTCAGCTTCACCACGATTGATCGGGATCAGGGTGAAACTCAGCAGGCCATGGAAGCTTTCCAGCGGGTGATTCAGGCCTTCCCCGAGACCCAATACGCCAAGAAGGCTCAGGAGCAGATGTTCGAGTGCCAGAAACGGCTGGTCGCCCATGAGCTCTACGTTGGCGAGTTTTATTTCAAGCAGGGCAGATATCGATCTGCCAAGGAACGGCTGGAGAAGATCAGCAGGGCCTATCCCGATGCGGTGAGGGAGCTGGGATATGAGCAGTCCGTCCGGGAAATGATGGAAGTCTCCGACCAGGAATTGAACAAAGGGGAGGTGAAACCCAGTATTTGGAGCCGAATAGGCTTTTGACTCTCGAATCTCGGCAGCTTTGGGCTCATCAGGGACCCTACTCCGATCCCGACGGTTCTGCTGCGGAACACCAGAGCATCACATCCCATGATCATAACGGGCCGTTAAACTGGAACACGTGAATGGCCATTCCTTGACCCTCAAGAGCCTGATCCCGACCGTTTGAATCTTGTCGTTTAGCGCCTTCCATGTCTCTGTGCACAGAGCCAATTCGTATGCTAACGTGATAGGCCATCGGAGCTCGGACGAGGGGTTTAGGATCGGGTGGCTCGCGACTGGAACGCAGCCTGAAAGAGGGATCCTTGCTTCAGGGATCATTCCTGACGCCCGATCCTTATGTTAAAGTTTCTAAAAGTGGTATCCGAATGGGGCAATGAATGAGTTGAAGATCACGCACGGCTGGAAAGGCGCTTCATGGACCACGGTAACGGGTAGCCCGTGGATCGATGCTCACTATCCACCTAATATTACGCTATATTTTTAGACTTGGTGACGTTTCCAAATCGGGTCGTTCGAATCGCGTGGAAAGGATTTACGCCAGGCAGACACTGATGCAGTTTCCCGTAACTCTGCAGCACAAGGACCCCCCAACCACCCCCCTATGACTCCTTCGTGATTCCTCGGGGATACCATCGAAGAGCATGAATACCCATAGAAAACCCGCACAGTCAGATGTCCTTAGACAGAGGAGAACAGGCGACATGACGGACACGTCTTCCACCGACAATGGCACCCCCGCAAGGGAACGCGGAGGCAAAAACCAGGAGTCGCGGGATTCGTCACACAACGAGATGAATCTTGTCGAGCTGAAGGCCAGAAACATCCGGGAATTGCTCGGCATGGCCAAGGGGCTGAACATCGAAGGAGCCAGCTCCATGCGCAAGCAGGAGCTCATCTTCGCCATCCTTCAGGCCCAGGCTGAAATGAGTGGGCTCATCTACGGTGAAGGCGTTCTGGAGATTCTGCCTGACGGTTTCGGGTTCCTCAGAAGTCAGAACTACAACTACCTGCCCGGTCCCGACGACATCTACGTGTCCCCGTCCCAGATCCGGCGGTTCAACCTGCGGACGGGCGACAGCATCTCCGGACAGATCCGACCGCCAAAAGACAACGAGAGGTACTTCGCGCTCCTGAAGGTCGAGGCGGTGAACTTCGAAGACCCGGATGTGGCCAGGGACAAGATCCTTTTCGACAATCTCACCCCTCTCTATCCCGACCGCCGCATCAAGCTCGAGAGCATTGCAGACAACTATTCCACACGCGTCATGGACCTCCTGACTCCCATCGGGTTCGGTCAACGTGGTCTCATCGTCGCGCCGCCCCGAACCGGCAAAACGATGCTGCTCCAGAGCCTCGCCAACGCCGTCGCCAACAATCATCGAGACGCGTATCTCATCGTGCTGCTCATCGATGAGCGTCCCGAGGAGGTGACCGACATGCAGCGGAACGTGCGCGCGGAGGTCGTGAGCTCAACTTTTGACGAGCCTCCCCAGCGGCATGTGCAAGTTGCTGAAATGGTGAGTGAAAAGGCTAAACGACTGGTGGAGCACAAGCGAGACGTGGTGATCCTGCTCGACAGCATCACGCGTCTGGCCCGGGCTTACAACACCGTCGTGCCGCCGAGCGGCAAGATCCTATCGGGTGGTCTGGATTCCAACGCTCTGCATCGCCCCAAGAGATTCTTCGGAGCTGCCCGAAACGTCGAACAGGGAGGCAGCCTCACCATCATCGCCACGGCGCTCATAGAAACCGGCAGCCGCATGGACGAAGTCATCTTTGAAGAATTCAAGGGCACAGGCAACATGGAAATCGTTCTGGATCGCAAGCTTTCCGACCGCCGCGTCTTCCCGGCCATCGACATCAACAAATCGGGCACCCGTAAGGAAGAGCTGCTGCTTCCCCCGGACGACCTCAACCGCATATGGATTCTGCGCAAGCTTTTCTCTCCGCTGAACCCCGTGGATGCGATGGAGTTTCTGCTCGATAAGATGCAGGGCACACGGGACAACTCGGAGTTCCTGGCCTCCATGAATCGTTAGGGATCGGGCGATCGAGGGAGCACCGGCATAAGAATACAGTTTCCGGTTGAATGCGGTAGCTCGAGCTAGTATATTGGGGTGTTCAATCATCCCATGCGACCGAATACAGGAGGTTTGATATCAAATGAAAAAAGACACGCATCCGGCATATCACGACACCACCATCACCTGTGCCTGCGGCGCCGAGATCCCAACCGGTTCCACCAAGAAGGAAATCCGGGTTGAAATCTGCTCCAAGTGCCATCCCTTCTACACGGGAAAACAGAAACTGGTTGACTCGGCAGGGCGAATCGAGCGGTTCAGGAAGAAATACGAGAAATTTCAGCAGAAGGCGAGCCAGGGCGAATAGCTTCGGCCCAGGGGAGACCACAACGTGCGAGCACGCACGGCGAGTCAGCCCATTAGTCTGCACAGGCTGAACACCCCCTGGGGGAGGATCAGGACACCCAGACCAGTGCTCAGCGACCCGCAGCGTTGACTTAAGCCCCATTGATCCAGCACTTCGATGCAGCTGCTCCAATTCCTTCGGGGTGGATACCCCCGAGGCGGTGCGTTGGAGTGCTTTTTTTTAACGGGTCAGGGACTGCGGACCCTCTCACAGTCTCTGGCGCAAAGGTTTCTGTCAAGCCGTCAGATCTTCAGACTTGTCAGGTCACGAACAGATGTTGGAACGTCTAGACAGTGTGGAAGAGAGATTCCTGCAGTTGGAGGAGGCCTTGGTCAGTGCGGAGGTCCTCGCCGACCCCAAGGTCTATCAACAGGCGGCCAAAGAGCACTCCGATATTGGCCCCATCGTTGAGCAGTACCGTCATTACAGGCGGATTCGCCAGGCGTTCCAGGACAACCAGGAGCTCCTTGAACTGGAAAGCGACCCGGAAATGCGGGAGCTGATTCGCCAGGAGATTGCACAGCTCAGAAAGGATCTCGATTCTGCCGAGGTGGACCTGAAGCTGATGCTGGTGCCCAAGGACCCCAATGACGACAAGAGCGTCATAGTCGAGATCCGGGCCGGAACAGGCGGCGATGAGGCAGCCCTCTTTGCTGCCGATCTGCTCAGAATGTATACGAGATACGCCGAAGTGCAGCGGTGGAAGGTGGAGATCCTCGACACGCACGCCACGGGCATCGGCGGCTTCAAGGAAGTCATCTTCGCCATCAACGGCAAGGGGGCGTTCAGTCGTATGAAGTACGAGCGGGGCGTTCATCGGGTCCAGCGCGTACCCGTTACCGAGAGCCAGGGCCGCATTCACACTTCCGCGGTGACGATTGCCGTGCTTCCGGAAGCCGAGGAGGTGGATGTCTACATCGATCCCAACGATCTCCGGATCGACGTTTTCAGGTCGTCGGGCCCCGGTGGACAGAGCGTCAACACAACGGATTCAGCGGTGCGTGTGACCCACATCCCGTCGGGCCTCGTCGTGATCTGCCAGGACGAAAAGTCTCAGCACAAGAACAAAGCCAAAGCCTTGAAAGTTCTCAGGGCCAGGCTCATGGACCAGAGGCAGAGCGAGCAGGACGCCAAAATCGCCCAGGACCGCAAGAGCCAGGTCGGCAGCGGAGACCGGAGCGAGCGAATCCGCACCTACAACTTCCCCCAGAACCGCGTGACCGATCATCGCATCAACCTCACCCTTTACAAGCTGGAAGCTGTCCTGGCCGGCACCCTCGAGGAAGTCATCGATCCCCTGATTGCCTACTTCCAGGCAGAGGCGTTGAAGAGCAGTGACTGATTGGTTTCCGGGCCTCCCCTTAAGTACAGCGTCACGCAGGAAAGTGTCCATTTTCGCCTCGTCATGCCGGCGGTCTCCCGGCTTAGAGCCTGCCGGGACAAGCTTTAGCCGGCATCCAGGTTTTTCTCTGGATTCCGGCTTGAAAACTGCCGGAATGACGACTGAAATGTTGGACACTTTATTGTGTTGCCCTCTACTAAGCCGGCAGCACCTCCCGTCCCGTCCGATCCTCAATAGGTGAAGGCTGGGATGGAAGAGGTATGGACCATCCTGAGAGTGCTGCAGTGGACTGCGGAATACTTCAGACGCAGAGGAATCCCTCAACCGAGATCCGATGCCGAGGTTCTTCTCGCCAACGCGCTCGGTCTCGAGCGCATACAGCTCTATTTGCGTTTTGACCAACCCCTTGGCGGCGACGAGCTGGCACGGTTTCGGGAGTTCGTGAAGCGCCGGGCCGCCAGAGAACCGACTCAGTACATCACCGGCAGGCAGGAATTCTGGTCCCTTGAGCTGGAAGTGACTCCAGCCACGCTCATTCCGCGCCCGGAGACCGAGGTGCTGGTCGAAAAAGCGTTGGAGTTGATCGAAGGTCGCCCCCTGCGTATCCTGGATCTCGGGACCGGGTCGGGAGCCATAGCCCTGGCGCTTGCCCATGAAGCTCCCCAGGTCTCTGTGATCGCCACCGACCGCTCCTTCGACGCGCTGGAGGTGGCTCACCGCAACGCACGCCGCCACGGCCTGGACCGTCGCATTGCGTTCGTCGCCATGGACCTGCTGGACGCCTTCATGCCGTCCACCCAGCCCTTCCATCTGGTCGTCTCCAATCCACCCTATATCGGCGATCTGGAGCTCCCTTGTCTTTCCCCCGAAGTGCGCACCTACGAGCCGATGGGAGCGCTTCGTGGAGGTGGCCCCCATGGCATCGACTTCATCGTCTCCATTCTCGACCGGGCTCCTTCCCTCCTCCCGGGAGGCGGACACCTGCTGATGGAAATCGGTCAAGGACAGGAGAATCTTCTGGAGCGAATGGTTTCGGAGAAAACGGGGGTTGCACAAATCCGGTTCTTCAAGGATTATTCAGGAATCGTCCGTGTGTTGCATGTCCAGCTGACTGAAAGGTGATTTATGGATCGATTGGTGGTCGAGGGCGGATTTGCTCTCGAGGGTGAAATCCCCATCAGCGGAGCGAAAAATGCCGCACTTCCTCTCATGGCCGCATCCCTGCTTGCCGGCGGCAGGCACATTTATCACAACGTGCCTCGACTGAGGGATATCCGGACCATGCAGACCCTTCTCGGTCACATGGGCGCAGTCTGTGAGCACAACGATACGCTGACCATCGACACGGGCGACATGCACACCCTCGAGGCTCCGTACGAACTGGTCAAGACCATGCGGGCCTCCGTGGTGGTGCTCGGCCCGCTGGTCGCAAGGTATCGAAAGGCGCGAGTGTCGCTTCCGGGAGGCTGCGCCATCGGCGCCCGCCCCATCAATCTGCACCTGAAGGGCCTCCAGCAGATGGGTGTCGACATCAGCCTCGAGCACGGCTATGTGTCTGCCGCTGCCCACCAATTGCATGGCGCCGCCATCACTTTCGACCAGGTGACCGTCACCGGTACGGAAAACCTCATGATGGCTGCGACGCTGGCCGACGGCGTCACCGTGCTGCGAAATGCCGCCCGAGAACCGGAAGTAGTGGCCGTTGCGGAATACCTGACCCGGATGGGAGCCCGTATCGAGGGGGCGGGCACGGCGGAGATCACCATCGAGGGCGTGCCGGAGCTCGAGGCAAGCTCCATCCGAGTCATTCCCGACCGCATCGAGGCCGGGACCTACTTGATTGCGGCAGCAATCACCGGAGGTGAGCTGACTCTCACTCACTGCGTTCCACGGCACCTGGAGGCTCTGATTGAGAAGCTGAGTGCGGCAGGCGTCCGCATCGAGACCGGTGAGAGCACCCTGACCGCATCACGGAACGGGAGCGTCCGTAGCCAGGATGTCAAGACATGGCCTTATCCGGGTTTCCCCACCGACATGCAGGCCCAGTTCATGGCGCTGATGACGCTGGGAGATGGGGTCAGCATCATTTCGGAACAGATCTTCGAGAATCGCTTCATGCATGTCCTCGAGCTGAAACGGTTGGGGGCGGACATTGAGCTGGACGGTCGCAGTGCGGTGGTCCGAGGGGTTCGAGGGCTCTCAGGCGCCCCGGTCATGGCCACCGACCTTCGAGCCTCGGCTTCACTGGTGCTCGCAGGCCTTGCAGCCAAAGGCGTGACTGAAATCAGCCGCATCTATCATCTGGATCGTGGCTACGAAGCGATCGAAAAGAAGCTCGCCGCGGTGGGGGCGAGGGTCTGGCGTGAAAAGGGGTGATGCAGCCTGCAGAGGGATTTCCTCCGGATGGAAGCGGCGTGATTGGGATTGTCCGGCTGGAGGATCTCATGGAAGCCTACCACCGTGAGATTCAGAACTTGAAAGAAACGTGAGATTGATATCCCATGAGCTCGTTGCATGCGCGGCCCCTGTACTGGATGTCCCTGGCTTTTGTTGCCGGGGTGGTTACGGGCCGACAGATTCCGGCCGATATCCCGTGCCGATTTTTCCTGGCAGCAGCAGGCCTCGCACTCATCCTTTTCGCTTCGGGGGTTCTGCCCCGCCTGGCCGCTTGGCGATCTCCTTTCGCGGGGATGCTGTGCTTTGGCCTTATGGGCGCGCTGGCCGCCCACCTGGCCGCGTCCGACCTCCAGCCTCCCGCGGCCGTCTCAACCTGCTTTTCCAGCCAGCAGACCCTTTACCTCGCTGAGCTGACCGCCCCGGCAACCTTCGAGGAGGATCGGGCAAGACTCCGGACTCGCCTGATTCATGCCGTCGCAACCGACCGAACCAGCGCGGTCGGCGCAGATATCCTGCTCACCATCGGTCGAACGGACGAGGGGTCACCCAGGTGGCTTCCAGGAGATCGATTTCTGGCTCGCCTGACCGTCAGGCCGCTCAGGGGATTCAGCAACCCGGGCGGATTTGATTACGTGGCCTATCAGGCAGAAAAGGGAATCCACGGTCGAGCCTATGTCCCCGATGACCGGACCCTGGTGAGGGCTCACGATCCAGGGAGGCAGAGTGTTCTGAGGATCCTCACACCGTTGAATGTCCTGGCGGCATTCGACGCATTCCGCCAGGACGCCCGTCTTTGGCTGAAATCCCGCCTGTCCCAGGATACAGCCGATTTCTACGGGGCCCTGCTTCTCGGCTATCCCCTCCCCTCCCAGTGGAACGAACATCTGAATCGCACCGGGCTCGCCCACCTCCTCTCCATCTCGGGACTGCACCTGGGCCTCGTAAGCCTCGGCGTCTTCTGGATCACCTGCCGGCTGATTCGACTGGCAGCTCCCAACCTCCTTCGACGGACCAGCGATCAGCAGATCGCCCGTTGGCCGGCCATGGTTGCCGTAACGGCCTATGCGCTCTTGAGCGGTCTCGCCATTCCCACCTGGAGATCCCTCATCATGCTCGGGTTGTTCACATGGGCCTTGCTGCGGGATCGTCTTCCGGATGGGATGTCCACCCTGGCCTTTGCGGCTATGGCCATCCTGCTGGCATGGCCCAACAGCATCGGACAGGTCTCCTTTCAGCTCTCATTCGCAGCCATGATCGGCCTTTTCGTCGTCTACCCAAACATCTCCCGCCGGGTCTTTGGGGATGGGCTGACAGCCTCGTCGGGAAACCGGGTGATCTCCCGCCTGCTGCGGCCCTTTGCCGAAGCGTTTTGGGTATCCCTGGCGGTCAACCTCATGGTTTTGCCCATTATCATCCACCATTTCCACGGGCTTTCCCTTGCCGGTTTTCTGGCCAACACCCTGCTGGTTCCCGTGGTTGGTTTTGTCGTGCTGCCCCTCGGTTTGTCAGGGCTGGTCCTGCTCCTGATCCAGGACTCATTGGCTTACTGCCTCTTTGAAGCGGGAGGCTGGGTGGTGGAAGGCTGCCTCTGGGCGATCCTCCGTCTGAGCAGTCTGTCCTGGGCCTACTTCTGGATTGGCACTGTGAGTATCGGAGTCGTCGCGGCCTATTACGGCGGACTGCTCATCCTGCACGCCTCCTGGCCATGGCGAAGAAGGTCCGCAGCCATCGCCGGCCTGTCGCTTCTCGCTCTATCCTTCCAGTTTCTACCCTCCTGGGCCGGAGAGCGTGGCGGGGCCGCTCACCTCAAGGTCAATGTCATCGACGTCGGTCAGGGCTCCTCAACCTTGCTGCGCTTTCCGACGGGAGAAACCATGCTGGTGGACGGCGGGGGTTTCCACGACGATTCCTTCGACATCGGGCGAGCGACTCTGGCGCCTTTCCTGTGGCAGGCGGACGTCAGCCACCTGGATCATGTGATCCTGTCCCACGACCACCCCGACCATGGAAACGGATTGAAATTCATCCTGTCCCATTTTTCCGTCGGGTGCTTCTGGGAAACCGGCCTCTCGGCAGCTCGGGGGAGCGAGACAGAACTCTCCTCCATCGCCCGAAGGCGACACATTCCGATCCTCCGACTTCCCGAGATCCAGGGTGAGCGCCAGCTGGGAGGCTGTCGCGTTTCCGTCCTCCACCCTACTCCGCAATACCTTGAACATTCCTGGGATCGAGAGGATTTGAACAATACGTCCATTGTCCTGGATGTGAAGTTCGGCCGTACGCGACTCCTGCTGCCCGGAGACATTGAACAGTCCGTGGAGGAGCGCCTGAGCCTCGATCCGGACGAAATCTTCCGAAACCTCCTGGTTGCGGCCCATCATGGAAGCGATCGCTCAACGGGAGGCACGCTGCTCGACCGTTTGCGGCCGGAAGCCGTCTTGTTCTCCTGCGGCCGGGACAACATCTTCGGCTTTCCTTCCGGGTCGGTGCTCAGGCGCTGCCGGGATCGTGGGATACCTGTCTTTCGAACGGACGCGCAGGGCGCCATGGAAGCCGTCTCCAACGGCGATGAATGGAACATCAAAAGCCATGTCCGAGGCCACGATGGCAGTTGATCTCGCGGAAGATCGATTTTGAGGGAACGTGGAATCACGCCCTCATCATGACCGAGTGAGGCGTTACAGCCAAACCTGTCACACATGGATGCGGCCTGGAAAGGTCGAACAGAAGAGGGACTAAAGTGTTCAACATTTTAAGAAGATACGAAAAAATAATCATTCAGTCACTCATGGTGATGATGGCCATTGTGTTGGGACTGGCAACCATTGATCTGGGCTGGCTGATTGTCAAGGATATCATGGAGCCACCATTTCTTATATTAAGTGTAGATCAACTACTCGACATTTTTGGCTTATTTATGCTGGTCCTCATAGGAATCGAACTGCTTGAAACCATTATGAAGACCTATATGACCCAAGGACAAGCCCATTATGAGGTAGTCCTATCGGTGGCCATCATTGCCATTGCTCGGAAAGTAATCATATTGGACCTGAAGGAAATGGACTCCGGGGGGCTGATCGGAATCGCATCGATTATCGTGGCATTGACACTCGGCTATTTCCTGATGAAGAAAAGTCATTCGAAAGACAAGCAGGAGCCATGATGCTCGGATCTTGAGTGATGGTGCCGCTGGCGGATCCATCCACCGGTTCAACCATTGTATTCCAACACCAGAAGAGAAATGTCATCCTCGAGGCCTCTACCCTGGGCAAACTCCATGCAAAGCCTGGAGATCTCCTCCACCAAATCGTCGGGCGGCTCACCGCCATGCGCTTCCAGGGCCCGGTAAAGGCGCTCTTTTCCGAAAACCTCGCCCTCGGCGTTGAAGACCTCCAGGATCCCATCCGTGTAGAGCACAAGCTTATCTCTTGGAAGGAGCCGTATCTGTTCCTGCCCAAACGAGCTGTCATCCTCGACTCCGATCACCGGCCCCCTGGTGCTCAAGACCTCCAGCCTGCCTTCCCCTCTCAGAATGACAGGAGGGGGATGCCCCGCACAGCTGTAGGTCAGCAGCCCGGTCCGTTCGTCAAGGGTCACGTAGACGATTGAAAAGAAGCTGCTGAAACGTTCGAAAGGAAAAGCCCTGTTCAGGCTGTTGAGGATTTCTGCAGGGGAAAGCGGCGCTCCCTCCTCGTCCCCATAGAACATCCGATGGCTGGCCAGGAATTGGCTCACCGTCACAGCGATCAGGGCGGCCGAAACACCGTGGCCGCAGACGTCGAGCATGTAGAGCCCCATCCGCTCCTTGTCGAGACAGCAGATATTGAAGATGTCGCCACCGATCTTCCAGGAGGGCTGGAATTTCCAGGCCATCCGAATCCGCACGGAGCGGGGGATGGCCATCGGGAGCAGGCTTCTCTGGATTTCCGCGGCGGCAGCCAGATCCTCGTTGATCTGCATCTGCCGCTTTTGCAGCTCAATCTTCTGGCTCTCCAGCTCGGTGATGTCGTAGATGAAGACCAGCACCATCTGTCGTCCGTGGAACGTGACGGCACGAGTGCTGAATTCGAGGATCTTCTCCACAGGAGAACCGCCGATGAAGAAGACCCGCCTGAGAGAAGCCTTGTCGATGGGCACCTTTGCGGTCATGGTGCTGATGAGAGATTTGCGAAGCAAGCACTCCTGACAGTGGGATGTCTCGCCACAGGGCTTGTTCTCCATCACCGCCTGCACACACCCTGTCGCCTCTCCGAAGCGCCCGGTCACCCCGTTCTCAAAAGCCCGGTCAAACAACTGGGTGAATGAACGGTTCACCTCCTGGATCTGGAAGTTCTCGTCCGCGATGAGGACGGCGGTGTTGATGTTATCCAGCAGGAGATTGAGAAACTCGTTGGACTCCCTCAGATCTTCCAGGCAAGTTAGCATGGCCATGACTCAGCTGCTGAGTGTTCCAGATCATGACTTCAAGGGCAGTACGACACTGCTGCCGAAATCGCCGAATCTCAGGGCCGCACCATGCGATCCACCAGGGCAGCGGCAAATTCTGAGCAGCGCACTTCCCTGGCACCACCCATCTGGCGAGCCAGATCATAGGTCACGATTCGGTCCTGAATGGTCTTTTCCAGTGCGCTTTCGATACAGCGGGCCGCCTCACTCCAGCCCAGGTGATCGAGCATCATGGCTGCCGAAAGGATGAGCGAGCCCGGGTTGATCCTGTCGAGACCGGCATACTTGGGCGCCGTTCCATGTGTGGCCTCGAATATGGCGCAGCTGTCCCCGATGTTGGCCCCCGGTGCCATTCCCAACCCGCCCACCTGAGCCGCCAGAGCGTCGGACAGATAATCCCCGTTGAGATTGGGGGTTGCGAGCACCGAGTAATCCTCCGGACGCAGCAGGACCTGCTGGAACATGGAATCGGCGATGCGGTCCTTGATCACGATGTACCCCCTGGGCACCTCCCCTCCGAACCTCTCCGACAGCTCGCCCTCGGGAACGGTCCGGTCACCGAATTCCGTGGCCGCCAGCTCGTAACCCCAGTTCCTGAAGGCTCCTTCCGTGTATTTCATGATATTGCCTTTGTGGACGAGGGTCACCGACGGCAGGCCATGCTCGATGGCGTACCGGATGGCCCGACGCATGAGGCGATGCGTCCCCATGCGGCTCATGGGCTTGACCCCGATTCCGGATTCCGGGAGCAGCCGGATGCCGAAGGAATCCTTCAGGAAACCCGCCATGCGTGCCGCTTCCTCGGAACCGGCCGGCCATTCGATCCCTGCATAGACATCCTCGGTGTTTTCCCGGAACACCACCATGTTCACCCTTTCGGGGTGCGTCACGGGTGAAGGGACTCCGGAGAAATAGCGGACGGGTCTCACACAGGCATACAGGTCCAGAACCTGGCGCAGTGTCACATTGAGACTTCGGATGCCCTCCCCGACAGGTGTCGTCATGGGACCCTTGATGGCCACCACGCACTGGCGAAGCAGATCCAGGGTCTTGTCCGGCAGCCACTCACCGGTTTCGAGGTAGGATTTTTCACCGGCCGCAAGCTCCACCCAGTGAATCCTGCGCCGCGCCCCGTAGCATTTCTCCACGGCATTCTCCACAACCGGTCGCGTCGCGGCCCAGATATCAGGACCGACCCCATCCCCTTCGATGAAACCGACAAACGGGAGGTCGGGAACGTTCATCGACCCCTTCTCACTCAGGGTGATCCATGAACCGTTTTGTTCGATGGGTGCCATGGAAACCATCCTTTCTAGGTTGAAGGCTTACGCTGGAAAACCAGCAGACACCACTCCCCGGCGGATCGTCGCTCTACGAAGAGCAAACCCGCCTCTTCATAGGCTGAGCGCACCGACTCCCCCTGCTCGACGAGGATGCCGCTCAGGACCAGCATCCCTTCCGGCTGGAGTCGCTCGGACAGCGCATGCGCCATCTCTATCAGTGGATTCGCCTGGAGATTGGCTGCCACGACGTCGAACCTTTCTTCGAGCTCACCCACAGATCCAACGGATAGAACGATCCTCCCTTCAAGGCCGTTGACCCGAAGATTCTCCCTGGCCACTTCCACGGCCTCTTCATCGTTGTCAACAGCAAGGACCCTCCCGAAACCCAGCAACGCCCCGGCCATCGCGAGAATACCCGAGCCCGTCCCAAGATCCAGCAGGCTCATGGTGTCGGGACGATTCGATTCGGTCCAATCCTCCAGCCACTCGAGGCACAGCCGAGTGGTTTCATGATGTCCTGTGCCGAAGGCCCTTCCGGGATCCATCAGGATCACGCGGTCTCCAGCCCCGGGCTCGGAGTTGTCCCACGTGGGGCAGACAAGAAACCGCCTCCCTACGCGCAATGGTTTGAAGTATGCTTTCCAGCGGTCCGCCCAGTCGTCCTCGACCAGATCCTGAATGCGGACCAGGACCGTCCCGGCTCTTTCAGGGTTCTGATCACGGTAGTCTGCAAGGAGGCGCCCGAGCTTCCCCTGCCAAAGGTCATTCGGGACGGCTGCATCCACATAGAACCTGAAACCGTCCTCGATCAACTCGACCCCCAGAGCCAGGCTCTCAGCAACCTCGAAAGCAAGTGCTTCCGCGTCTTCCTCCGGCACAACCACATCGATCCGATTCCAGCGCTTTTCCATGTCCAGGTCACCGGTTGTTTCACACGCGGGCTGCTCGTAGCCCAGTTTTCATGTATCCCCAGGAGGCAGCTCATGATTGAGTCGGCCGCCATCACCTTTAATAGGACTAAAACATTCAGGGGTCAACGTCCGATGCCCATCCACGGCCACGCCGCTGAACTGGGCTGAATGCCCGGCGTCGACGCGGGAGGGAAGTGTCGACTCAATTTTTAGCCGAATGGCTCATCGCCCACCGCGGTTTGCTTGGGTCCTTGCAGGCATCGATTCTGGCCCCGCACCATCCTGAGCTGTGGGCAGTGATTGCATCCACCTATGATTAGGGTTAGGGTTGCAGGAGGTGAGCTGCAGCCTGAGGCGACCCCGCCCGGGGGTTGTGTTTGGGGCAGATTTCTGACCAGCATTTCAACATCGAAGGAGATGGGATGAGGACACATGTTTGTGCACTGCTGCTTGTCTCGGCGATCGGCATCGGGACGGTGGCACCCGAGGTTCAGGCCGACGTCTTCATAAAACAGCAGCATCATACGGAGGGGTTCCAGATGATGGGCCGGAGCCAGCCTCCCCGCGACTTCACGCAGAAGATGTGGCTGTCGGCCGACAAGGCGCGCTCGGATATGGAAAACCATTCGGTCATTGTGAGGCTCGACAAAAACGTCTCCTATTTCCTGGATCATTCCCGAAGGGTGTACAGCGAGGTACCCATGGACCCTTCTCAGGCGGGTGGCTCCCGCCCCGAAGGACGGTCCTCCCCTGAGGAGAGGGGGGCCGCAAATCCTATGGCCCAAACCATGCCCAAAATGACCCTCAATATCACCGAAACGGGCGAAACGAAGAAGATCGGTCAATACCCTTGCAGAAAGTACATTCAGAGAGTCGAATCCATGATGGGGCCGGTGACTTCCGAAATCTGGGCCACTGAGGATCTCAAAATGGACAGGGATTTGTATGTCCGCTTCAGCCTGGCCCTCATGGCATCCCAGCCCGGCGGACGGGAGACCATGAAAGCCAATATGGCCGAAACGAGAAAGATACGGGGCGTGCCGGTCCTGTCGCTCACGACGACAAGGATGGGCGAAGCCGAGGTGAAGTCGAGGGTGGAGCTCGTCGAATTCAGGGAGGAGCAGGCCCCGCCCGGCAGTTTTGACATACCCGCCGGCTACAGCCTGCAATCCATGGGCGGACCGGAGCCAGGCAGGGGCGCCGGCGGCCAAGGACCCCCCAAACGGAGACCGTGACCCCTATCTGAGGGGCCCGATGAAAACGGAGCTGCGGGGGGAGTACTGCAAGGTCTCACCAATGCTCGGTGCAGCCTTTCAAAGCCCTCCCCGCAGCCCGTGGAGCTCTATGTTCCCGCTTCACTCGAGCTCCTCGAGGGACACTCCTTCGCGACGGTCTTCAAGAGGTTCCCGTAAAGGTCCTCCCGTCGGTCAGCCCAGCAGGGAATTGCGCGCCGGACTGATTCGATCTGGTCGAGGTCCAGCTCGGCAGAAATCCATCCTTCCCCATCGGACAGCCCTGAAAGGCACTCGCCCGTGGGGCCGATGATGGCCGACCCCCCTCCGTAAACCAGCTCGCCATCCCTGCCGCAGCCGTTGCATCCCACCACGAACAACTGATTCTCCAGGGCTCTCGAGCGCAGCAGCAGATCCCAGTGCCGGATCCTCATGGAAGGCCACAACGCTGAGACGCAAAGCACCTGAGCACCTTCCAGCGCAAGGCGGCGACTGAGCTCGGGAAAGCGAAGATCGTAGCAGATCAGGAGCCCCAGGCGGCCCCATTGCGTGTCGCAGACCACCATGCTCTGGCCGGGCGAGAACCTCTTGTGCTCACCGTTGGGTGAAAAGAGATGCGTCTTTCGGTATCGACCCACCACGGCCCCATCCCCGTCCACGACATAGCTCGTATTGAACAGATGCTCCCCCTCGATTTCAGGCATGCTTCCCACAAGAACCACCGAAGCCCGTCGGCACTGGTCCCGCCAACGGGCGAGCATATCCGGCGTGCACATGGCCAGCGATCTCAGGTCGGTCGGGGAGAAGCCACAGAACCACATCTCCGGGAGAACGAGGAGCCGGCAGCCTTTCGCGCTCAGATCGCTGAGGGCACCACCCAGCCGCTCCAGATGCTGCGCCGGGCTGAGCGAGCCCACCTCAAACTGCCAGCAGGCTGCTGTGAATCCGTTCATGTACCTCCCTCCGCAGATAGAATCTCACACAAAGCCCCGTGAGATGTGGCTCCCCGTGGGGCCGACATCCATCCGCCTGCCATGCCGCTCTTTGCGGCGTAGAACGAGTTTGGAGACTGTCTGCCTTGCCTCGATTCGGGCGGGGTTTGTCCCCGCCTGCGCCGCCCGGTTACCTGGGTGAATCACTCATTCCCAAACAGGCTATTGGGTAGTCCCGGAGGGTACCATGTTTCAATGGACACCCCAAGGTGCTTGATGTAGATTCTTCAACACTCGACACGCAAAGGAGCAGTGTTTTCAGATTTTGCGAGGATCTTGCCATGAAACGCATCGGGATGCGCAGTTCGACTCGGAGACTGGCCTTCTGGACTCTCATAGCCCTGGCTTGCTGGAGCTGTGCCACCACCCAGCCCTCATCCGAGAGGACCGAGGATACGACCGGTGCGGTGCGGGATTCAGTTAGCCAGTCGAGAGCATCACGAGAGGGAAAGCCACTCTCGAGCCCTTGCATCTTCCCCTATTACCCCCCACCCTCCGCCATGGACCTTTGCGGCGAGCCGGTGCCTCTGCAGAATCGTGAAGTATTGGAGCGGTTTGACAAGGAATTCACCCTGGTCGTCTACAATCATGCCCAGGTGTATCTGTGGCTCAAACGCATGGAGAGGTATTTCCCATGGATCGAGGAGCAGCTCAGGGTGAGTGGCCTGCCGGATGATCTGAAGTACGTGGCGGTTGTGGAGAGCGACCTCCTTCCTGACGCCTGTTCCCCCAAGGGTGCCGCGGGGCCCTGGCAGTTCATGCCCAGCACCGGATCCGCGTACGGCCTGCGACAGCAGGGAAGCTGCGACGAGCGATACGACTTCGAGCGCGCAACGGAATGCGCGTTTCGGTTTTTACAGGATCTCTACAGGCGTTATAGGAACTGGACCGTGGCCATTGCGACCTACAACTGCGGAGACAAGCGCATCCAGGAGCAAATGCGTGCGCTGGGGTCTGCGGACTACTATCAGATGCGCCTGCCCACCGAGACCGAACGCTACATCTTTCGCATCCTGGCGGTGAAGGCGATTCTGGGCAATCCTGCTCAGTACGGCTATCATTTGCCCAAAGGGCAGGGATACCCCCCCTTGAAGGCCCAGCGGGTGAACGTTCAGCTTTCCTGCCCCCTCCCCATGCAGGCGGTCGCTGAAGCGAGCGGCACCACCGTGCGCGAGATCAAGCGGCTGAATCCGGCTTTCCGCGCCGACGAGATTCCCGAGGGATCCCACCAGGTCAAACTGCCCGCTGGCTCAGCCGGTGACTTCGAAAAGAAGATAGACCTTGCCACGCGCGCGACATCCGAGGAAATCCCGGCCGACGGTCGTCAAACCGATGAACGGTGGAGGGATCTCAAGTCCTCGGGAGCATCGGGAAACGCACCTCGGGGCATGGATGACCGTGGACGAAGTGCCCGGAGAGAGGATCGAACGTCGAAAATCGAAACCACTCAGCTCAAGTCTAAATCCGCATCCAAATCAGCCGCACACAAGGTGACAAAGGGAGAAACCCTGTCCAGCATTGCGGCACGATACAAAGTGAGCGCGGAGGCTCTCAAGAAGGCGAACAAACTCAAGTCCAGCAATGTGTCGCCGGGACAGAAGCTGGTGATCCCTTAGCATTCGTTCATGGCCCTTAGGGCCATTCTAAACGATGAAAGGGCTCACAGGGGCTGGTTTTCGACTCGTGACTCAAAACTCGAAACTCGAAACTTTCCGGAGCAACTGGACTGCACTCCCTTCTCGCCCGGGTCTCGGCGACAAGGGGCATTGGAGCAGCGCATGAATCATTCCGATATAGACACTCGATACTTCGGGAGGTCTGAGCGGCGAA